>CALLYL010000780.1 GCA_937859535.1 uncultured Myxococcales bacterium | reverse complement strand
TGACCTGCCAAGTCACTCAGCGAGGTGAGCTTGGACCGACTCAGGTTGAGCGTCCGCAGTGCCTTGAGCGCGCCGATCCCTTGCAACGACGCAAGCTGGCTGCCATCCAGCCACAGCACCCGCAGCCCGCTCAGGCGACTGACCGCATCAAGCTGCTTGATCGGTACATCTGCCAGTCGCAGCTCGACCACATGCCCATCCTGGACCGCCACCGCCTTGGGGTTGTACTGAAGCACACCCGCCCCAACGGGTCGGAGCTGCGCGGGGGTCAGACCGACTGCTGAGGTGATCGTTTCGAGCGCCTGTCGCTCATCGGCGGGCAGCTTTCCCAGCTCATCGTCGATCGAGGGCGGTTTACGAGTCGCAACCCAGATCACCAAAATCAGAACCAGGACACCGACGGAGATCGCCACGTTTCGCATGATGGTTAGTCTAACACTTGTCCGGCTCTAGGAGCACACGCTCCGCAGCGCCCCTGCCTGGTAGGTACGCACCTACATTCCGTTCATCGGCAGCGTCGTTCGCTCATGCGCAACTTGCGCCAATGGGAACCGACAACCTATCCAAGGTCAGTCCTTTGGGGGTTCGTCGTGAGCGATTTTGATCAACAGCAGCAGCCGTCGACAGGCACCACTCCATATAACAATTACGGCATTTCTGGAGAGCAAAAGAACTCGGGCGGTTCGTACCAGAACTGGACCGCCTGGGGTTCCGGCGTGGGCAACCGCAAGAGCGACACGCCCCAGGCAGATGAAAATGACCCGAATGCAGCGCCCACGGTTGGCAATGCCACCATGGGTGCGCCCAGCGTCGACACCGTCGACCTATCTCGGATTCCGTACCTGCAACAGGGGCCCAAGAACGGCGTCTATGACGACATCCAAGCTGGTGTCGCGCCCTGGGAAACCAATTGGTCCAAGGCCGAGGATGCGGACTGGGGCAGCGCCAAGGGCAGCAAGGACGGACTAAGTGCCGACTTCTGGAGTGGCTCGGCAGCAGCCGGTGCGCGTCGCCAAGTCGGCATTCGTGGCGAAACTGCGGGCGATCTCGGTGGAGTGGCCGACTACAAGGCCAGCGGCGACATCTACGCAAACGCCGAAGCCGGTGCGGGCGTCAAGGCCGGCCTCACCAGCAAGGGCTTTGATGCCAGCGCCAACGCCAGCGCCAAGGCGGGTGTCGGTGTGACGGGTGATGCCGACATTGCCACCAAGGATCTCCGTTCCGAATCGATGAAGCAAGACGTGTCGAAGCCGCTCACCATTGGTGCTGGTACCCACGCCGATGGCTGGGCCGGTGCCAAGGTCGGTGCCGGTGTCCGTGCGGGTCTTAGCACCGATTTCATCGGTGTCGAAGGCAAAGCGGGCGCGATGGCTGGCCTCGAAGGCAACATCGATGCCCACGCCAACATCGGCCCGCTCAAGGGCAAGGTCGGTGCCTCGGGCATCATCGGCATCGGCGCGGAAGCATCCGGTGGCATCTCGATCGAAGACTGGAAGATCCACATCGGCGGCAAGCTGGGTGCGGCGCTTGGTATTGGCGGTTCGGTGTCCTTCGATGCCACGCTCGATCTCAAGCAGACCTACGAACTCGCCAAGTGGGCGGGCAAGCAGATCTACAACGCGGCGGATCGTGACGGCGATGGCAAGCTCGGTCTGAATGATGCGGCCAAAGGCATCGGCGAGCTCGCTCAGGGTGGCGCCAACCTACTCGATCGAGGCTGGGAGGGTGCCAAGAGCTTCCTCGACGGTGACAAAGACGGCAAGTTCAGCGTCAACGACATCCGCGTCCGTGCTGGTCAGGCCAAGGACTTCATCGCCGAAAAGGCGGGTCTTGCCAGGGACTGGGCAGGCGATCAAATCAACGCGGCGGGCAAAGCCCTGCACAACGCGGCGGACCGTGACGGCGATGGCAAAATCGGCTTCGGCGACATTCTCGCTGGTGCCGGTCAGGCCAAAGAGTGGGCCAGCAACACCGTTTCGCAGGCGGGCAAAGCCCTCGGCAATGCCAAAGACTGGGTGGTCGAGAAAGGCAAGTCGGCAGGCAAGGCCCTGCACAAGGCCGCCGATCGCGATGGAGATGGTCAGCTCGGCATCGGTGACGTCCTCACTGGTATCGGTGAAGTCAAAGACTTTGCCGGCGAGAAGATTGCCCAAGCGGGCAAGGCCATGGGCAATGCCAAGGACTGGGCGCTCGACAAGGCGGGCGATGCCAAGCAGTGGCTGCTCGACAAGGCTGCCAACGCGGGCAAGGCCCTGCACAATGCCGCCGATCGCGATGGTGATGGCAAGCTCGGCTTTAACGACATCGTGACAGGCCTTGGTCAGGCCAAAGACTGGGCGGGCGACAAAATCACCGGCGCGGGCAAGGCTCTTGGCGCTGCCAAGGACTGGGCTCTCGACAAGGCCGGGGCGGCCAAGGATTGGGTGGCTGACAAGGCCAACTCTGCCGGCAAAGCCCTGCACAACGCCGCCGATCGCGATGGCGACGGCAAGCTCGGTTGGGGTGACATCGTCGCTGGTGCTGGTCAGGCCAAGCAGTTCGCGGGCAATGCCATCCAGTCCACCGGCAAGGCCCTCGGCGCTGCCAAGGATTGGGTGGGTGACAAGGCCAATGCGGCTGGCAAGGCCCTGCACAATGCTGCCGATCGCGATGGCGATGGTAAGCTCGGCTGGGGTGACGTCGTCGCTGGTGCCGGTCAAGCCAAGCAGTTTGCGGGTAACGCCATCCAGTCCACCGGCAAGGCCCTCGGCGCTGCCAAGGATTGGGTCGGCGAAAAGGCATCCGGCGCTTGGGAAGGGATCAAGGGCGCGGGATCGACTCTCGCCAGTGGCCTCGGCGGAGCGGCCAAGACCGTCGGCAAGACCGTCGGCAAGGTCAAAGACTTCTTCGGCGGCTGGTAACTACCGCAACATCAGGTCGAGCTGTTCTAGCTCGCGAATCCGATCACGCAGCGAAGCGGCCCGCTCGAAGTTCAAATCGGCGGCCGCCTCCTTCATCTGCCCCTTCAACTTGCTAAGCAGCGCTGGGATGTTCGCCAAGTCGAGCGGGGCTTCGTCTTTGCTGGCTGCCTGCTTCTTGCCACCAAAGGGCATCCCGGTCTTTTTGTCGGGTCGCCCTTTTCGTTCCTTGTCGCTGCCATAACCCGGTCGCGCTTCGCCCGCAGCCAGCTCCTGCTCGGCACTGAGCACTTCGTCGTGCACCAGTGCCCGCAGATCGTTTACTTTGCGCTTCACCGTCTGCGGCGTAATCCCGTGCTTGAGGTTGTGCTCGTGCTGAATCTTGCGACGACGCGCCGTTTCATCCAGGCAGACCTGCATCGAGCGCGTGATCCGATCGCCGTACATGATGACCTTGCCATGCTCGTTTCGGGCTGCCCGGCCACAGGTTTGGATGAGCGAGCGCTCAGCGCGCAGAAACCCTTCCTTGTCGGCATCCAGGATCATCACCAACGACACTTCCGGCAGGTCGAGACCTTCTCGTAGCAAGTTGATGCCCACGAGCACATCGAACACTCCCTGGCGCAGATCACGAATGATCTCGGAGCGCTCCATCGTGTCGATGTCGGAGTGCAAGTAGCGAACGCGAATGCCGTTCTCGGCGTAAAACTCGGTGAGCTGTTCCGACATCCGCTTGGTCAGCGTCGTCACAAGAACACGATCCCCCATCGCAATCCGCTGCCTGATCTCGGCGATCGAGTCATCGACTTGCGTACCCACCGGGCGAATCTCGATCTCTGGATCGAGAAGACCCGTTGGCCGAATGACCTGCTGCACCACGACGCCGCCGGTCTGGGTCAGCTCATAGTCGCCAGGGGTGGCCGACACAAACACCGCCTGCGTCACCCGCTGGTTCCACTCCTCGAACTTGAGCGGCCGATTGTCCAGTGCCGAGGGCAAGCGAAACCCGTAATCGACCAGCGTCTCTTTGCGTGACCTGTCGCCGCGATACATCGCCTGAATCTGCGGCACGGTCTGGTGGCTTTCATCGACGATGCACAGAAAGTCCTTCGGGAAGTAGTCAATCAGCGTGGCCGGCGGCTCTCCTGGTGCACGGACCGACAGGTGCCGTGAGTAGTTCTCGATGCCACTACAGTGGCCCATCTGGTCGAGCATCTCGAGGTCGAACAAAGTCCTTTGCTCAATCCGCTGGGCCTCGACAAGCTTCATGTTGTCTTTGAGGTACGTGATCCGCTCGCGCAGCTCTTCTTTGATCGCGGACATCGCCCGCACCAGCGCATCGGCGGGTGTGACGTACTGCGATCCTGGAAAGATGCTGACCTCTTTGAGCTTGCGCAGGGTCTTGCCGCGCAGGGGGTCGACCTCTGAGATCGTGTCGATGTCATCGCCAAACCACTCGATGCGAACCGCCACTTCCTCTTCAAACGGCGGGAAGATCTCCACCGTGTCGCCTCGGACACGGAATGTACCTCGGTGGAAGTCGAGGTCATTGCGCTCGTACTGAAGTTCCACCAGCCGCCGCAGCACGGCATCCCGGCGCACCGTCTGCCCCACTTCCAGCCCAATCACCATGCTGCGATAAAACTCGGGGTCACCGATGCCGTAGATACACGACACGGAGGCGACCACGATCACGTCACGGCGCGACGCCACCGCATGCATCGCCGAGTGCCGCATCCGATCGATCTCTTCGTTGATCAAAGAGTCCTTCTCGATGAACGTATCCGAGGTCGGGATGTAGGCTTCGGGCTGGTAATAGTCGTAATAGGAAACGAAGTATTCGACGGAGTTGTGCGGAAACAGCTCCTTGAACTCGCCGTAGAGCTGGGCCGCCAACGTCTTGTTGTGAGCAATGATGAGGGTTGGCTTTTGGACCTTCTCGATGACGCACGCCATCGTAAAGGTCTTGCCCGATCCGGTGAGACCGAGCAGCACTTGGCGCTTGTCCCCCCGGACCAGGCCCTCGGTGAGTTGAACGATTGCCGCAGGCTGATCGCCACGCGGCTCCATCGACGAAACAAGCTGTAACCGGTTGCCCTGCGTCATGTCGAGTTAGTACCGATAGCGAATGATGATCTCGGCGTTGAAGTTGTCCTGACGCCCTTGGATTGCACCAAACGTGGTGCCGTTCCGCTGATCGATCGACGTCGGCGTTCCGCTGTTGAAGATGTTGAACAGGAGGAGCATCAGGTCGAAGCGCTGACCGATGAGCTTTTGGAAGTTGTAGGTGAACTGCAAGTCGAGGATGAACTGATCGGGGAGCTTGAACTCCGCCCAGGTCGTGGGATCGTTCACCCTGGTGCCGGTGGAAGTGCCACGCGGCGATCGATACAGGGAAAAGCTCGCATCCTCTGGGCTCTGGAACACCTTCCACTGCGGTGCTCCGGTCCGGTACTGCATGCGCACGCTGGCGTTGAGACCGAAGTCGAAGTTGTAGTCGATGGCCCCCTTGATCGTGTGCCGGTAGTTGTCGGACATCGGCCCACTAAACAGCGTGTTGAGCCGTGCGTTCTGCTTGAACGCCGAGAAGTAGTCACTCACCGTGCCGTCGGTAAATGCCAGCGTATAGGAAGCCACGAGCCCCCAGTTCCCCGGATTCCCTTGCACCCACAGATCAAGTCCGTGATACGTCCGCTGCGCGTCATCGGGAGTCTCCGCGACAAAGATCCTGCGACGCTCACCGTTCACATACCCCACGATGCGGGTTCCTGCCGGATCCCAGATCTGGTTGACCTCGGCGTTGGTCCACATATTGGAATAGCGCCGGAACGTATAGTCCACGCCGACGATCATCTCACTTACGATCTCGCGCCGGATGCCTGCCGATGCTTCATCCAAGCTCGGCGGCGTCACGTTGTCCGCAAAGAGCTGTCCACCTGGTCCACCAGAGCGATTGCGCTCGATGAACGACTTGCTGGCAGCGTCCCAGTTCTTCTGAATGGCGAGCTGCTGCGGGTTGCCACGGTCCGCAATGTACGAGTTGCCCATGTCGTTGTGGCGTCCGTAGTGCGCAGAGAGCAGCGTCGACCGATCATGAAGAAGGTCATAGACAATCGACAGGCGCGGACCATAGCCAATCAGCGATCCCAGCCGATTTCCTTGGTAGTCACGCAGGATTCCGGTATCGAATCGGAATCCCGGTACCAGCGTCAGGTAGCGCTTGATCGTATAGCGGTCTTGGGCAAAGAAGCCAATGTTGAGGGCATCCGCAGTCGTCGTAAAACCGCCTCCAGGTGTGCTGCCATCGGGAAACGAGTCGGGGTACTCGGTAACCTGTGAGCAGCTCCCGTGAGTATTCGTGTCGGCGGGATCACACGGGGTACCAGGAATGGTATCGACATAGTTGCGACCACCCGCGATCCCGACGTTATGGCTGTAGCTCATGTACGCAAACTGAGCGCCGATCTTGACGTTGTGCATCCCGCCAAGACCCATCGAGCTGTACAGCAGCGTGGGATCGACTTGGATGCGGTACTTCGTCTCTTGGTTCCAGCCGAGCGAACTATTTAAGTACGTTACGCCGTTGAACTGATCCGAGGTGCGCAGGTTATGAGACGGCGTCACGCGGTCCGGCAGGCCATCGTCTCCCACCCGCATCGTGTCTTCGACCGAGCGCTTGGTGGTAAAGCCCGCCTGCATCTGAAACATCCACTTGGGTGAGATCGCCGAATCGAGCAGCACCACCAACCACTCACCACCGCGTCCCGTGCGACGCTCCGCTTCTGCGGCCAGAGTGGTCTGCTGAGCACCATTGGTGATGAAGTTGCGATCGATGTTGAAGGACACCGACAGTCGCGTTCCCGTCGTCACCTGCCAGGTAAGCTTGGCCCGGCCCAGGTAGGTATAGGTGTCGCGGAAGCGGTCCGTATCATCGGTGATCCCGAGCCAAGGAAACGGCGGCACCGTGATCATCGCCCGGTTGTAGTTGAACTGGAACGACGTAAAGAACCACAGGCGATCCTTCACAATCGGACCGCCCACGTTGGCGTTCACCGAGTAGAAGTCGCGTACCGGCGGATCACGATCATCGTAGACCAGCGCCCCGTTTTGCTGCGGTGCCTGGGCCCCGTAGCGGGTTCGCAGATAGAAGGCCGTTGGCTGGATCACCAAGCTCGCATCCACGGTGAAGTTGTTCCCACCGGAGCGCGTCACCATGTTTTGAACCAGGCCGAGTGAGTTGTACTCCGCGTCCATCGCCCCCGTGAACAGGGTGTACTGCTCCACCGCGTCAAAGTTCATCGGCGAGCTCAGCCCGCCGGTCACAATGTCCGAGGTATCCAGACCATCGACCAGAAACCGGGTATAGCGCGATAGGCCACCACGAACCGATGGCGTCGTGCCCGGACCCACGCCAGCGGCCAACTGGGCGATCGATTGCACCTGCCGAAATACCGGCGTCCGCGACACCTTTTGATTGTCGAGCGTCGTCGTCGATACCGCGCTCTCCGGATTGAGGATCGGGTTGCGCTTTTCGATGATGCGCTTGGTCTCCGTGATCTGTCCGACCCGGAGCACCACGTCGACCGCCGCCAGTTGTCCTGCGACCACCACGATGCCGCGCTGCTCAACGGGCGCAAAGCCCTCAATCTTGGCCTCCAGCTCGTAGGTTCCTGGCGGCAAGCTCTGAAACAGATAGCTCCCATCATCACCGGTCTCGATCGTTCGAGAGCCGCCGATGAGCTGCTTCGACCTCACCACAATCGGGACACTTGAAAGACCATCCTTGGTGCCGTCAATCGTAACGACGCCACCAATTCGACCGGTGACCTCGCCAATCGCCTGAGCGGACAGCGGACACAGCACAAGCACAAAGAGCAGCAGAGCCGCCCACAGCCCTCTTCCGAATCTCATCGACGGACCCCTCAAGCTACTTGGCCGCCGCCAAGAACAGACAGTGGACGTAGACATCCTTGCCAGGAGCAGTCGGCAGAATTGCCCCCGGATTGGCGAGGATCTCGCTAACCGTACACAACGGCCGTGGCCGAATGGCATCGGTCTCACTCTTGGCGCAGGTCGTCAGCTTGCTCAGGTCGATCCAGCGAACCCGACAGACCGGGGAAAACCCGGGCTGACCAGGTGACGCGGCAAACATCGCCAGCGCATCGGCCTTGCGCGTCTTGGTCATGTCCACCGGATCTGCCAGCGTCACGATTGCCTTGCTGCGAGGTAGCGGATCGCTCGTGTCATAGCCCGATCCGCCAGGAGGTACATACTCATCCTTCGACACGTAGAGGTCGTTGACCACCGGACAGATCGGTGGTGGAACCAGACAAGAGCCCGGTTTGGTAACATCCGTCGAGGTACAGACTTCGCCATCGGCTGTGCTGCACGTCGTCAGCATGCCGTCTTTGAGTTCGTTGCACTTTCTGCCCGAATCGAACAGGGCAGGACACTTCCGGCCCTCGGTGACCACTGGAAGATCACCGCCATCGATATAGCCCGACAGCAGCCCCCGGAACCATGCCTGCGCGGGGAACTCAAAGGTCGAGTCCCGATCGCTAAGATTCTTGGGATAGACCGCCTTGCTCCCCGTCACAAACGGACACGCTTGCACCGGATCCAGGCTGCGACCCACGGGCGCACCGACGTTTACCATCGGCCAGTCTTTCCAGCGCTGGGCTCCCGCCTTGATCTGCTCCCGACTTGGGAACGCAAAGTCGAGATCCTTGGGAGTTCCATCGGGAAAAGCCTTGGTCGCTCGATCCCAACCGGCCCGCTCGAGCAGTGACAGCTCTCGCTTGACGTCGTTACAGCCCATCCGATCGCGAACCCCAGCCCCGAGCGACGCCTGAATCACCATGTGGAACGGCTTGTAAGAAGCCTGCGCCGTCGGCTCCGAAGCAGCGCCGACCTGCACCGGAAACAGTCCCTGCGAGAGGATCGGGTACTGCACACGTTTGTCGTAGCTATTGAGCCGGATGTCGAACTCGCCCGGATCCTCACGACCTTCGGGTGCATTGCAGCCGGTCAGTTGATAGACCGATGGCGGCAGCGCTCGCGAGGTATCAAAGGCACCTGCTAGGTCGAGCTGAGAAGCAAACAGCGCACCCAAGTAGTAGAAGCGCAGGCCGTCAGTCAGCGACGTGCCATCCCAGCCTCGGCGAGGCATGAGACAACCGAGCGCTGGGTCATCGCGAGTGGTCGGTTGAAAGCGGTACTGCTTGTCAAATCCCGAAGGGTCGATGGTCCCGGTGTACGGATCGGGAGCGATAAGCCCACTACACCCAGCCACTAGCGAGAGAAACACACAGCCGGGCAGGAGCGAGAAGCGGACAGAGCGGACGAGCGTGTTAGTCTGCGACATCGGGGCGGCGTGTAACACGTTCTCCCCCGACAAGACAAGCTTCGTCGCGGACCGGAGCACTAGTTTCCGGCTACGGACGCGACTCCCTCGCGAAGTATCTGTGCGAGATCTTCGGGCACCGGACCGCGCCGCCATGGATTCACGTTCTGACCGCTGGCACCCACCATTCGCCGCACGAGCGCAGTGGCCAGCGGGTTGCTCAGCAAGATCAAGCTCTGCCGGATCATCAGCCACAGGGCCCCGCGCCGTGCGCTCCAGCGGATCATCCCCAGATGCACTCGCGCATGGGGTCCATTCCACGCTTGCCCCAGCACATGGGCACGTTCCAGCAGCGCCCAGGCCGATGAATAATCCCGAGCCGACAAGGCCTGCTCCGCTTTGTGCAGCTCCGCCTCAAATGCAGCCAGTACCAGCGGTGGAATCTGCCTAGGAACGGGGTCGCGCAGCATTAGGGCTTGGCCTCCGGACTCAGCGCAATGGACGAGAGATCGGGAGCAGACGGCACAATCACGCGAGGCTTCCGTTCCGCCACCCAGTCATCGAGCTTTTTCCACTCATCCAATAGCCACATCGTGATCGCCTCGCGCTCTTTTGGCAGTTCCGCGTATGGGATCCGTCGAAACAGCACTTCGATGCGCTGATGTACTGCCCGTCCATCGACCAGATCGCGAAAACTAGAAGCCACTTCGTACCCCACATGCTGACAGATCACAACATCGGCAGAAGGGTTCCGGCACAACAGTTCGACCGGCCCGCCAAGCTGTGGTGGCAGGACGTGATGGAGCTGAGCCGCTTTGGCATGAATCGCCGGATTGTCCCGACGCAGCTTCTCTAGCACCTTGAGCCGCTTGTCCTCCGAGTACCGAGTCCCTTCTGGATACAAGATGATCGCATCGCGGGGACTCATCTGCGAAAGCTGCGCGCACACCGCCTCGACCTCTCGCCCGCCGTTTTTGGATCCTCTCCGCACAAAGCACGAGCCAAGGCGCGTCCCAATCACATCAAACACGGGATCGTTGATGAGTTCTCGTTTGACCACATAGCGCAGCCGGAACCCAAAGTAATGCCCTAGATACGTAGGCCCAAGCGGCGTATCGCCCAGGCTGGCGTGCCGAAGCAGCACAATCAGCGGTCCGGGCTGTTTGAGGCTGTCCAAGCCCTCGATCGAAAGCGTCAGGTCAAAGCTCAGCCGCCCCAGCGAATACAGAACCAGTCCCCAGGCATTGGCCAGCCCCTCGGTCGCCCGAGACAGTCGCGCCCTACCGGCTTTGGTCCAACCTGCGAGCAGCAACCACTGTAGCGCTGCGAGCAGCAGAAACAGCATCTCCCCCGCAAAGTAGCCCCCAAGGAAGCTCATGAAGCGCAGCTTGGCCAGACGGCGCTTTTCAAAAAGTGCTGCGACCAAACACAGGAGGAGGATCACCGGGGCAAGCGCAATCAACAGCGTCCCCACCAAG
>CALLYL010000779.1 GCA_937859535.1 uncultured Myxococcales bacterium | reverse complement strand
CTCACTCCTTCTCAATGCCTGGAATCTACCCTTTCCGCTGGAGATTCAGTGCGATCCAGAGCCGGTTTCAGAGGGCTACCTGGAGATGTCTGTGGATGTTGCGCGCCACTTTGGAATGGCGGTTGAACAACATAAAGAGTCAGATCATATGACTCTTATTATCCCGGCGCATCAGAGAATTCATGCTGGAATGGCCGCCGCAGAAGCCGATGTCAGCTCGGCCTTTGCGGTGGCAGCCATCGCGGCAGTGTCGGGGACAGCACATATTTTGAACTTTCCGGTTCAAAGCCTTCAGCCCGATCACTGCTTTGTCGAGATTCTGAAACGGATGGGCACTCCGATTGAGCTGTCCATGCAAGGTCTTTCGGTACGGCAGGCTCCTCATCTGCTACCGGTCGAGGTTGACGTGGGCGGAGCTCCCGATCTGACCCCCGTGCTGGCGGTACTGACAGCGTTGGCCAGCGGCCGGTCACTGCTATTTGGCGCACCGCAGTTGCGCGGAAAGGAGTCTGATCGGATTGCCACCACCTCGGCTCTTCTGACGGTCCTCGGCCGGCGACACACGCCGCGACACGATGGCATCGAGATTTTCGGATCGCCACTCAGTGAGCAAGAGCGGGCTCGTCCGGTTCGCTTTGATGCGACAGGAGATCATCGCTTGGTGATGGCGGCAGCGGTGGCTCGCTGGGCAGGTTTCCCGATCGAAATCCAGGGTCTGGCCGCCGTCAACAAGAGCTTTCCTGAGTTTCTGGAGATCGCTCAGCTCAGCCCGATTGCGACAGCAGTACCAGCCAAAGAGGCCCACTAAATGAGCGCCAATTCGTTCGGTCAGCGTCTGGTCATCACCACCTTCGGAGAGAGTCACGGTCCTGCGCTCGGAGTCGTCGTGGATGGCTGTCCATCGGGAATTCCTTTTGATGCAGAGCTGCTGCGTCAGGAACTCAACCGTCGCAAACCAGGGAGCGTCACGGCATCGGGAGAGAGCATCACCTCTGCACGGGCGGAAGCCGATGAACCAGAGATTCTGAGCGGAGTCTACCAAGGACGGTCTCTGGGAACCCCGATCGCAATGCTGGTACGCAATCAAGATGCGCGATCTCAGGACTACGCCACCATTGCGGAACAACCTCGGGTGGGACACGCGGACGATGTCTGGCGCGCCAAGTTTGGCCACTCCGATCCACGCGGGGGCGGACGATCTTCGGGACGAGAAACGGTATCCCGAGTGATGGCCGGAGCGGTTGCGCAGATGCTGCTGCGAACGCTGGCACCAAGCCTTCGCGTGCGTGGCTTTGCGCGACAAATTGGTCCGCTGATGATGACCGAAGAGGAGGTCGCCGCGCTGACGACACAAGAGCTGTCGACTGCGGACATCGATCGCTATGCGGGCCGCATGCCGCATCCACAAAAATCGGCGCAAGTGACAGAGCTGCTGGTTGCGGCCAAACAGAATGGTCAAAGCTACGGTGGGCTGATTGAGCTGTGGCTCGATGGGGTACCCCAGGGACTGGGACAGCCGGTGTTTCACAAACTGAAGGGGGATCTCGCCCAGGCAATGCTCAGCGTCGGTGCAACAAGTAGCGTCGAGCTGGGTGATGGCACCGCTGTCGCCCACGCTGAAGGCAGTTCCTTTCACGCAGCAGCGCAGCGACCGGAGCGTTATGGTGGCATCCGTGGCGGAATTAGCACCGGGGAACGGATTGTACTGCGAGTGGCGTGTAAGCCGACGGCGAGCGTGCTGCATGTGGCCCGAGCCGGACGTCACGATCCGTGCATTGTGCCCAGAGCGATTCCGGTACTAGAGTCGATGGCCTACCTAGTCTTGGCGGACCATGTGCTATGGCATCGTACAGACTCTGTTGGCCGTGAATAGGGGAAGCCTCGACGTTTCCCAGATGGGGATCATCCGGAAGGACGGCTTTGGGAGACCTACCGGATTCCCTCCCACTCCCATTCGCGCAAGGGCATTCCCGCAACGATTCACGACGGGATCGTGCTTGGCTGGTTTTAAATCACGATGAACGACCCCTTCGGCGTGGACTTTGGATAGTGCATCGGCGACTTGGCGCAACACTGGGATTGCGAAATCTAGGTCGCGGAATCGATGATGCTGCTGCGCAAGTGTGGTTCCTGTCACCAGCTCCATCACGATGTACGCCACCCGATCTTCCGTGATATCGACATCAGTAATGGTGACCAAGTGTGGATGATCCAAATGCGCCAGGAGCTGCGCTTCGCGCACAAAACGCGCCAGCGACTCTCTGCCCGCATGACTGGCAAGCACCTTGGCCGCAAAGTGCCGCTTATCGCTGAGCCGCTCGACCTCGTACACGATCCCCATCGCACCTTGGCCGAGCACATTGAGAACTCGATATCGTTTGTTGATGATCGCCCCCACGGAAAGCACCGATTGTTCCACGGGAACCGCATGATCGCTGCCGAGCAGAGATTCTACGAGTGCTCGTGAGCGCGCTTCGATCTGGTGACGCAGCTCGGAGTTTAGGAGTTCGATTTCTGAGTTCCTAGACTCAAGCGCACCGACTTGCTCCGAAAGCGCGTTCTTGGCATGAATCAAGTTCAAGTGAACCTGCCGGAATCGGCGCACGAGGATCAGTCCGATGGCAAGCACGAACAGGGCTTGGCCCATGTAGCTGGAAGCCAAGCTGACCCGAGGCACAATCCCAACCGCAGCCAGCACATCATAGGCAACCAGCGTGGAGGCGGCAGCGAGTCCCAGTCCAAATAGCTTGGCATCGGAGTCTCCTTTGAGGATCGATGCCACGACGATCGCGAGCGTGTAGACCACCGTGACCAGCAGCATGATTTGAAACGGCAGCAGGGTCTGAAGGAGGGTCACTGCGCCCACTCCGATCAGGACCGCTGCGCACAGATCGTAGACAACCAACACCCTCGCGATCAGCCTGCTGATTCCGAACGGACCGCGTCCCATGACCCGCTCCAAATACAGCATGAGACCAGTCACCGCCATGTATAAGGAAAACAACTCGACATAGGTGAAGCGGAGGGGAGACACCGACAGCTCACCGCGCATCTTGGTCTGGCACAAGGTCCACAGCCCAGTCGAGAAAGTGAACCAAGCGTAGAACATGTAGGCTCGATCGCTTCGCTCATACAGAAATAGCATCAGGACGAATAGACCGACGGCGCACAAGACGATTCCTACCGCCACTCTGCCCGCGTCTTCCTGAATCAGGGCTGTCAGTAATTTCGACCGAGTGCCTATCCGAACTTTTCCGAACACACCGATGTTGATGTGTGCGGAGTAGATGCGCAGGGTGAGCGTTTTGCCTCGGTAATCACCACTGGTTTCTGTATTTTCGGAAAGCGGTATGTAGTGGGTGGGATAGCCCAGAAAGCGACGCGACTCCGCATCTTGTCCATCAAGCTTTCCGAAGCGGTAGATCATCTGTCCATCCAGATACGCCTCAAATATCTGATCGACGATTTCCAGCGCCAGCGTGGGATCGGATACCAGCGGACCCGTGAGCTTGGTCCTCATCCACAGAAAGCGCTGGCCGTTGCGCTCCGGTGGGGTCTGGAGAGTGGTCAAAGGATGCCAGCCCTCCTGTGAAGGAAGTACAGCCCACAAGGGAATACCTCTGACATCTTTGGGAGAGTCCCCATACCGGTATTCCCAAGAACCCTTGAAGTCCTGCATCGTGAGGACGGGCTCACGGCGACTCGGCGGAGGCTCTAGCTCGATCGCGGACCCCTGCCCCTCGTTCGCCTGCACGGTTCGGAGCCCGCTGATCGCACACAGCACCAGCAAGAAGACGGCCCCTGCCAGCCTGCGGAGCGAGAGAACCCAAGACTTCACGTTACAAATGATTCTATCGAATAGCCCGGCAGCGTAAAGGTCGCCCGACCGAAAACAAGCTGGCGGGCCCCGTCCAGAACTCACGCGAACCTCGGAGCAAAGAACGACCGTGATATATTGAGCGTTGCTCGGGTACGCAGCTTGGATGCAAGGTGGTTTGTGCCATGGTCCGTAACTACGTTCGAAACGGAACGCTCACAAGTCAGATGTGTCGTCGTCGCTGGCTTGTCTATGCCGTGCTGGCGGTCGCCCCTTGGTTCAGCGCCTGCGTGGGCAATGACCACACGAGCAGCCAGGTCTGTTCAACCGGAGGATTCTGTTGGCAGCGCCCCATCCCGCAGGGCAACACCCTCCACTCGCTGTCGGGAGTGAGCGGGCGCTACATTTGGGCCGTTGGTGAGCACGGCACCATCTTGCACTACGACGGCAAGAGCTGGTCCGCGAGTCCAAGCGGTACCGTCGAAGCCCTCCACGGCGTCTACTGCTTGGGCCAGCGTGATGCGTGGGCCGTTGGTGTGGATGGACTGGCCCTCCACTACGATGGCGAAGGGTGGCACAAGGTCGACAGCGGTAGCAAAGAAACGCTGCTCTCGACGTGGGGCAGTGGCGCAAACGATGTCTGGATGGTGGGTCGACGCGGCACGTTGCTACGTTGGGATGGGAAGACCATCAAAAAGGGTGGCTCGGTCTCAGAATCGACAACGCTATTCAGTGTCTTCGGCTTCGATAGCAGCGACGTCTGGATCACCGGTAGTAGCGGAATGACCCGACACTTTGATGGAACGGAGTGGCGGGCCGTAAATACCTCTTACTATGGCGATATCCGGGCAGCCTGGGGTCATCGGCCACGAGAGGTCTGGCTTGCCGCCGGTTCCCGCTACTCCGGACGAATTCTGCGCTCGCAAAACGGAGGCAACGGTGAAGCTGTCGCACCGTACCTGCCCGGAAGCATCGACGCGCTGTGGGGATCGAGCACCACCGACATCTGGGGAGGATCGGACAGCGGCAAACTGTTTCACTACGACGGCAACGCATGGAAGGCGACCAAAGACTCCGTTCGACTCCGTGCGCTATGGGGAAGCGGCCTGAACGATATTTGGGCGGCTGGTGATGACGGCCGCCTGTCGCACTACGACGGAAAGACCTGGAAACCGGAGTTCGATCCCGATCAGATTCCCTACGCCATCACCGCGTTATGGGCCAAGAGCCCGAACGAAATCTTGGCGATTCAGGGCCACTCGCTGTTGCGGTTTGTCAATGGCAAGTGGCAAACCGATCCAGTAAGTGGTGTTTCTTTGACGAGCACCACTACGCTGCTCGGCAGCTCGACGAGCGATCTGTGGGCAATTGGAAACAGTGCCACCGTCAAACACTTTAACGGCAAAAAGTGGCACCCAACCGACCTGAGCCTCCGGGGGGCCTCGCTCCTTTCGGCAGCGTGGGGAGCCTCGGGACGCGACATCTGGGCAGTGGGACAAAATGGCACGATCGCTCACTACACCGGCCAAGACTGGGCGGTACTGAGCAAGCCCACCACCGAGGCTCTTTTGGCCGTCCATGGCAGCAGCGCCCGTGATATCTGGGCCGTCGGCGAGCATGGCGAGTCGATTCACTACGATGGCGAACAGTGGGGCAGCATCACCACCGGCGAAAGCACAGCGCTCTACTCGGTATCAAGCTGTGGTGCTCGCAATGCCTGGGCCGTTGGACACAAGGGTGTGATTCTGCACTGGGATGGCGCCCGTTGGACGAAGTCCGAAAGTGCCAACGAACACACCTTGCGGCGAGTGCTATGTCGCAGCGAAACCGAGGTGTGGGCCGTCGGCGACCATGGCACCGTGCTTCGCCACGATGGCAGCGCCTGGAAACCCATCGAAAGCGGCACCAGCGCCAGCCTCGACGCGCTGATCTTCGATGGACGCAAGCTGTGGGTCGGTGGCGACCATGGCACCATCCTGGTCCGCAAATAGCCCCTACAAGTGCTTATACATCTGTAGCAAATCGTCGCCCGGCTTGTAAAAGTCGGCGAGTCGGCACACGACCGGATAACCCGCCCGTTCATAGAAGCGGTGGGCCGCGTCGTAACCGGCGGTGCTACTGGTCTCGACGCGGACGTGCTTGCCGCCGCGCTCCTGAATGTCTTGTTCCATCGCCTGGCACAGCTTGTGCGCGACAACTTGGCGACGAACCTTCGCGTCGGTGGCAATCCAATACAGATCCCAGCTCGCCTCCGTCATCGGAATGTGGCCGTAGCAGACGTAGCCGACGATCCGGCTGTCCAGCTCGGCGACGAGGATGAGGTAGGGATCGGGATCTCCATCGGGATCGAGTGTGCCATCGACCAGTTCTTCGGCGGTCTCGACTTCCTCTTGGGTGAAGACTCCGGCTCCGGCAACCATTGCCAACAAAGGCTCACGGTCACTGGCCCGAATCGCCCGAATTTGTACGCCGTTTGACGGGGAGCTCATCTGCAAACCTTTCTCTCGCCGAAACGGCGATTGCGTCGATCATCTGGTCGTAAGGAATCGAGGCCGCCCGCGCCGAATTGGACAGACCCGCACCGTCGGAGAGATCACAGTTCGGATTGACCTCTAGCACGTAGGGAGTGCCATCGCTTGCGAGCCGCAAATCGACGCGGCCATAGTCACACACCGCAAGCGCCGCAAAACTGTTTCGCGCCACACTCTGCAATCGCTCGGTCTGCGACAGAGAAAGTCCGGTCGCCAACCGAGAGGACGGCGTATTCAGATAATCGACCGAGCCTTTGGTCCACTTGCCGTCGTAAGTCACGATCCGTGGCTGCCCCGCCGGTAGTGCCGACAGATCAATCTCGGTGACTGGAAGCACCCGATCCCCGAGCAGCGCCACGTATAGTTCCCGCCCGTCGATAAACTGCTCGACAAGGAGCTTCCGGCCAGGAAACTGCTCCCGCATCACCCGCAACTGTCGTGCCAGCGCGTCATCGTCGTACACCACCGAGCTACTCGAAATGCCCAGCGAGCCGTCCTCTGCGAGCAGCTTCACAATCGCCGGATAGCCGACGCCCGCCACCGCCGTCAGGTCTGCAATTCGCGAGCGAAACTGTCCATCGACCACGCCCCAGCGCGGCGTCGGAAGTCCTTCTGCCTTTAGGATCTGCTTGGTGCGCTGCTTGTTGCAGCAAATCCCCACTGACAGGGTGCCAGGCCCGGTGAACGGCACGTCAAATAGCTCCAGCAGTGCCGTGACCGCCATCGCATTTTGATCCACTTGAGCCAGCGACTCGACGAGGTTGAACACCAAATCGGGCGGATCTTCGCGCAATCGCTCCAGCAGATCGGGCAGATCCCCGCGATCGATCCCCATGACATCCACAAAATGTCCGCGTGTCACCAGCGCCCGCGACACATCGTGGGCTTGATTGACGACATCGGCACGTGACTCGAAGGATGGATCTCCGTCGCTGATTTCGCCAAAATCGGCGTTGTGCAGCACCAAAATGCGCTGTTCCTGATAAGTTCCAGGGCGCTCGCTGGGTCGCTGCACAGGTTCGTCAGAGTCGTCGGGCATGGGCGGACATATTAGCAACCTCTCAGCAATGTCAACCATCGGCTGCGGAGAACCACTTCATTCACCCCGCAGCACTCGGCAACTCGCGCAGTCTCACCGGCTGATCGTAGAGCGCGCCGCCTTCACCCAAATCGGTTAGCTGCGCCTCGACCAGCGCATTGGCGCAGCGACCATCGCGGAAGTGGCCTCCCTTGGCAAGCAGCGCGACATCGCGACGCTGGGTCGGATCATGACGGACCACCACTGGGATCGCCGCAATCACCGAACTGAGCTCTCCGGTGCCGCCGTCCGCAATCCCTGCTGCCGAATCGGGATGCACGGTCAGCTCGATCAACCCTTGTTGGGGCCTGGCCCACTGCGAACACTGGGAACGCTCTGTCGATAGCGCCATCAGCAGGAGTGGGAACTCGGCATTTGGACGAGCGAACGATGGAGGAGCACTCACCACCAAGTTGACTCTCCCCGAAGCAGTCGCAAAGCGCCGCTCAGCAAACAGCACTGGCATCGCGAGCGGATTGCGAACCGGACCCGCTTCCAGCGTCTCAACCGTAATTCCGTGCGGAGCCAGCTTCGGTGCCATCATCCGCTGCTTCCACTCCCGAGCGGTTCCCGCCACCACGCCGGACAGACCGACTCTCTCCGCCAGTCCTTGCACGATCTGCAGGTCACTGCGCACCCCATCAGGAGGAGGCACCACCGGACGCGACACGGCCAAATAGTGATGACCATACGCACCGAGCAGATCATCACTTTCCAACAGCGTTGTTGTGGGCAGCACCAGATCCGCCAGCTCTGCGGTATCGGTGAGCAGATGATCACAGACCACCACGAACTCTCGTGACTTTAGCGCAGCCACCGTCGTGTGCGATTCGGGTAGCATCGCCACTGGGTTGCCCGCCGTCACCCACACCGCCCGAATCGGCGGATCGTTCATCGCCAATATCTCGCGACCAAACAGCGGCTCGCACACCGTCCGTGGGGCCAGGCCCTTCACAAACGAGGAGTCAAACGCCCCGCGCCGCTTGAAGTAAAACGAAGAGCCTCCGCCCGGAATCCCAAGGCTGCCCGTCACAGCCGCCAGCGCATCGAGCGCTCGCACAATCGCCGCTCCGTTGCGCCGCCGCCCCATTCCCCAGCCAACCAAGATCGTCGCTGGCTTGTCCGTACCAAGCGCCGCCGCAATCCGTCGTGCGGAGGATTCCGAAACATCCGCTTCGTTGAGCCAGTCAGACAGCGTTCGACTCTGCGCCTGAGCCCGAAACTCCGGTAAATGATCGCAGAACTGCGGGGCCTGTGGATCAATCTGTCCCGCCGCAAACAGGAGCTGCGCGACCGCCATCGCCAGCGCAAAGTCCCCCCCCGGACGCACCTGAACGAACTCATCGCTCAGAGCGACCGACTTGTGGTGGACCGGATCGATCAGCAGCACCTGCGCGCCACGACGTCGACATTCCTTGAGGACCGGCAGAAGGTGCGGAGACGATACATAGGGATTCTTCCCCCACAGCAGAATGCTGCGGGCGTGATACAGATCAAAGAAATCGTTCGAGTCCTCCACCCCAAAGTCGACCATCTGCGCGGCGTCGCCCGCCCCTGAACAGATGTCCCCACGCTTGACGGTTACAGGGCCGAACTGCTCGAAAAACAGATCGACCACGGCTCCCATCATTCCCAGCGTGCCACCGGAACGATAGTAGAAGATGGAGGCGGGGCCGGACTCCTGTCGAATGCGGGTCAGTTCCCGGGCGGCAACGTCGAGCGCCTCATCCCACGATACCGGTAGTAGCTTGCCACTTTGCTTGCTGCGCAACAGCGGAGAGGTCAAACGCTCGCGGCCGTACTGCGTCTCCAGAAAGTGGCTGGTGCGATAGCACAAAAAGCCCTGCGTGATCGGATGTTCGGGGTCACCGCCAAGGTGAGTGACTCGACCATCTTCGACGGTGGCCACAATGCCACAGGCGTCTGGACAGTCTCGATTGCAGGTGGTTTTGACCTGAGTTTTCACTTGTACGCTCCCGGAACATGGGGTGCAGGTCGACGACCGAGCTGCGGACGCCGCCGACGCCGATCGACAACCGGAGTCTCTCCCGCTGCAAAACGATAACGCTGCGGCTCTGGATACAAAGACGGTGCTTCACTGGCGAGCTGTTCGTACAGAGCCCGCGACACCTGCCGTCGCTCATAGATCAAATGCTGCCAAATCTGTTGCTCGTGTTCCTCTGCTTCATCGAGCGCCGACAGCGAAAAAGTAGCCTCCTGCGACAGCGAGCGCTTGCCCAGGATCCCGTTGCCATCTCTTGGTACATTCTCTTCGGCCAGCCGACGGAAGACATCCCGGCCAAAACGGTCGTAGTACAAGATGGTATGCGCCGTCGACAGTGCGCCCGCCCAAGGATAGTGTCTCAGCCAATATGCTTTCGACACCTCATCGAGGGCCGCATCGACCCGTACATGATCGCGAGGCCGCTTGGCTTTGCGCTTCTCGGTAAAAAACAGCCCGGTCTGTAGCTCGTCACCTTCCAGCGTAAAGACCTCGGACAGACCGAACGACGACGGCTCCTGCGCCACTTTGGCCCCGTGGGTCAGACCAAACCGGCCCACAATAAACAGCGCGACATCCTGCCGCTCTTCGGTCAAAAAGCGCAGCGTGGCCAGTGCTTCATCGCCACTTTCCGTCGGAAAGTCGGTAAAACACATCGCTTCGACGGCAATCTCGCTGTGCGCAAGTCGATCGATGACATCACGGACGACGTCGATCGGCTGTCCTTTATCAATCAGCTTCAGCACCCGTGGTGCCGCCGACTCCACCCCGAGCGCGCACGCCACCGCTCCACCACGCCGCAAGACCTCTGCCCGCTCGACGGTAAGGTAGCGCTCTGGCTTCAAGTCAGTGGCCCAGCGTAGCGGCGGTTCACGATCGACCAGTGCTTCGGCAAACTTGAGCAGCGTCTTCGGAGCCACCGAGTCCTGCGACAAATAGAAGTAGCGCGTACCGTATTTTTGCGAGAGCGCTGACAAATGAGCGACGGTGTCCTCGACGGTGCGCTCGCGATAGGCGGCGGTTCCGACCTCTGCCAAGCCGTAGTGACAAAACGTGCAGCGCCCCCAATAACAACCCCGCGTCGGGTCATACGGCAAAACCAGTTGTGGGGACAGATAACGCGCCAGCGGCAGACCATCAAAGTCCGGGGCTGGCAGAGCACGCAAATCCTCCATGCCATGCCCTCGCAGATAGGCCGCCCCTCCTTGCTCATCGCGCAGCACGACGTTGGGAACCTCACGCAGCGGGGTCTGTTCATCGAGCGCGGTCAGCACAGCGAGCAGGGTATGTTCCCCTTCAAACACCACCGCCGAGTCGAGTGGTCCCAGCGCCCGTCGCAGTCGTTCGCCGGTCAGACGAATCAATAGTTGGGTGAAGCCAGGTCCACCCGCCGTCACATGCACCGCTGGCAGGGCCGCCTTGATGCGCTGCGCAAAGGCGTAGGCGATCTGCAATTGACCTGGAAAACAGGCCGACAAACCCACCACATCGATCCGTTCCGCGATCAGCCGGGGAATCAGCGTGTTGGTCACATATTGATCGAATGGATCGTGCTCCGCAGCATCAGCGGCGATCTCCTCCATCGTCAGCAAAGAAAACGGCGTGCGGTACGCCGTAAAGTCGAGCTGAAGCGGACCATAGGCCGCCGAGATCGCCCGCTGCGCGGCCTCGATCGTCGACACCGCCGAGCCGTACTGCCGGGGATCAAAGAACCGATCTGGATCCCTCAAGATTGCTTTGGCTTCGACAATCCCCGTTGGTGCCGCTGCTGCATCGCCCCGCGCTCGCCACAAGCTGCCGTATAGCAGTTGCTCGCGGTGAGACAGCGATGGTTGCTGTTCCAGCCGTGACAGTCGAGCTTCCAGCCGCTCAGCCACCGCTTGTAGTCGCTCTTCCGTCAGCAGATCGTCCCATGCTTCGACGTTGGCATCGATCGGAAGGACGGACCTGCCGTGACTCCGTAAAAAACCGGTCAGCATTGGCACCGCCAGGTAGGGCGCGGTTGGATCACACGAAGGCGGATAGATGAGCGCGAGCTTTGCAGACATGACTTTGGGGTCGATCTTCACCAAGCGCGAAGGGATGTCAAAGCCCTTTTCCATACATCCACGCTGCTGTGCGATGGACTACGCAGAGGGACTCCCAAGCGATTCCTACACGCCAATTGTCCCACAGGTGTGACCTCCCAAGTTGGCCAAGTAGCAGACTCCCTACATGCAGCCAAAATCCGACATTTTCCGTCGAGAAGTCAGCTTCCCAGTCTGCACCAACATCGACTCATCAAGGCCACCATCGCCATCCGATAAACCCCACGAAAATCCTTGGGAATTTGTGCACTGCTGGCTTTACCGCTCCGATTTCAAAGTGGTACGATCGGAATGCGAACATGCGTACACATATCTCCTCCCCCCGTCTAGTACACCGAGCACTCCTGACCTGGGCGCTGGCTTCCGTTTCTGTGATGGGAACGACCCTGGCGGCACCAACCACAGCCACTCCGGATCGACCAGCGTTTGTAGTCACCGCGCCGTGGGCCTTGGAAGGGAACTACCGTCCGCAAAGTGATGGCCCACCGCCCAAGTGGCAGCCACCAGAGCTATCGGAAGCGGCCCCTCCCCCACCACTTTCTGTGGAACAGCGCAAGATCGTACAAGCCACCAAGAGCGAAAAGCTGCCCGAGCCGACTTGGGCACGCTTCGTGATGTCCAATGAGTGGCGACACGACGTGGTGTTTCCAAAGCTAAACGAGCTAGGCGGTGTGTTTGTCGGCGTCGCGACCGATCAGAACTACACCATGGCCGCTGCGGCGCGGGCGCAACTCATCGTGACGATGGACTATGACTCCGATGTGGTCTATAC
>CALLYL010000778.1 GCA_937859535.1 uncultured Myxococcales bacterium | reverse complement strand
CTGCGCGCCACGCGGTTGATTTGCAGCAGGCCCGCTTGCGACGGCGACCTCTCTTGCGCCAAGCCCTCAATGAAGGCTCGCGTTTCCTGAAGGCACAGCGCAAGGAACGTGCGGGTCAGCTCGCCCAACTCGCTCACCTTGCCGTTGCCGTCGTAGGTTCCGGTGCGCGGCGGGAACGACAAGTCCTGCACCGACTCCTCATCGAACGTCGGACGGCTAAGCTTGGTGACGGTCGGCAGAATCTCAGGAGTGATGGAGGTTGGATTCGCCAGCGCGAGTCCGAGCTGCGCATCCATCGGCAGCGGCAGACGGCCCCGAATCTGCTCTCCGCGCGACTGATACGCCTTGATCGCACTGAGCGCATCGTCGGCGTCATCGCGGAGATTGCGAAGCCGACGCTGCGTATCCTTGTCGTAAGAGTCCCAGCTCGCCACGGCGGCGGTGAGCATGCCCAGCATTGCTGCGTTTGTCTTGTTTTCCATGGCTCTTTCTCCCCCTGCTCTTGTGCTAGCGCCGACGCGAACGGCGGTCGTTGTTGTTGTTGAACAGCAGCCCAAGTCCCAGACCCGCCGCACCGACGCCCAGCAGCGTCCCGGTGTCACTCCCACCGCGCCCCCCGGAACCATCCCACAGCTCGCCGACCACTTTGGCCACGCCTGCGCCAGTCTGGATGTCAACGGCGGTGAGCTGATCTTCGAGGAGTGCGATCGAACTCTCGGTGGCATTGCGCTCCGCGCGCAGCGCCTTTTGCAGTACCGGAATCAGCTCCGCATACTTGGTGTTGTTCGCGAGCTGTTCCAGCTCGTTCGCAGCGGCCTTCGCATCATCCAGGTAGTCCTGCAAATCTTCGAGCTTGCGGCGAATGTTTCGGCCTTGCAGAAAGCCCGCGACCGCTTCTGCCGCGTTGGCTCCGGTGCGCAGCCAGCCCTTGGTGCCGCCTCCCCCTCCCAGGCCACCCACAGACGGCACATTCTGCACTTCCACCTGCTCGCGGAATGCCTTGTCTGCTTTCAGGAAGTCCGCTTCCGACGCGAACATGATCTCCGTGTTGCCGATCTTGGCGCGATATCCGCCAACCTGCACCGGCTGGTTTGCGCTGGGGTTAAACGGGACCATCGCGGTCTGCGCGCCGCCTCCCATGAAGGGGTTTGCTCCGTCGGGCATCTGCACGTTGATGGTGCCGTCAGGATTGGTCCCGGTGACTCGAATCGTTACATCCTTGGCCATTGCTTGGTTCCCTCCCAAAGCGGAGATTGCTCTCCTGGTTCTTCTCGCGGACTCCGCCGCGATGTCTGTTTCCTAGCTGTAGACGACTTGCCGCCAGTTCGACCCGAAAATCTGGGTCAGCAGAGACGCAGGCAGCGCCCATCCCCGCGAGCCATCGGAAGCCATCACTGCCTTGTCCGAATCGAGTCCGAACTCGGCAGGGCTGCGCCCCGCGTAGTACGCCGACCAGCGCCCCGGCATACCTCCCAAACCAAATCCTTCGCTCGGAGCCTGCGTAATCATCACGGAAGCGCCGGGATTGACCGTCCATCGGCCTCCGCTATTGGTGATGGCGCTCGTCATTGGCGCAAGCCGTCCACCGACGATGCCGAACACCTCGAACGTCTGGATTCCAGCGGGCAGGCCCGGCATTCCGGCTCCCGGCATTCCACCTTGGGTCTGACCGCCCCCCTTGAGCTGATCAATCTGCGCCCGCATCTTGGCCAGCTCGGCTTCCTGCTTCGCTTTCTGAAGCTCCAAATTCATTTGGCGCTTCTGCCGCTCCAGTTCCTTCCGATACTGACGCTCTTGCGCTGCGGCATCGCGGTCCGCCTGGTCCTCTTCCGCTTTCGCCTGCGCGTCCTCGTCATCTTGCGCCCGCTTCGATGCATCCTCTTTGGCGCGACGCTGCATCTCGTCGTACTGACCGCGATCCGTCATGCGGAACACCAGTCGATACGGCTGATTCCCTTTGATCT
This sequence comes from uncultured Myxococcales bacterium, assembly GCA_937859535.1. Lineage (GTDB taxonomy): Bacteria > Myxococcota_A > Polyangia > Palsa-1104 > JAEUJZ01 > JAEUKA01. The sequence continues at coordinate 10,316 of CALLYL010000778.1, read as the reverse complement.
CTGCGTTGACTCCCGCGAGCCACACCCGACCGTCTTCGTCGTTTGTGATCTTGACGTAATCGACGGTCCAGTCCGGGCTTGGTCCGCTGCCATCATGACGCAGCGTTCCGGTGGTCAGATTCCCCAGGTCCGCCGTCTCGAAGACACCGTGATTGATGTCTCCCTTTTCCCAGTCGTTGCTACTGTCTGGGTCGTTGATCTCCATCTCCTTCATCGAGCCTTTGTCGCCCGCCAAGGAGATAAAGACGTTTGCGTCCGTCCCGGCGTACCACGTATCGCCAGTGCGGATCTCCCATCTGTATCGCATGGTCCCCCCTTTCGTTGTGCTGACTAGACCTCTTCCGTTTGGTCCTCATCAGCGAGCTTGACCACGGGAGCAGACTGAAAGGAAAAGCCCTCAAAGTCACTCCCCCGGTTCGGAATCGAACTAACGATGGGATGCCCTTCCTTCGAGGCAAGTGGCCGTCCCTTTTTGGCTGCGCGCTCCAGAATCTGCGCATCGGTGAGCCCCTCTTTGCGATACGCATCAAGCTCCGCTTCGAGCATCGGATTACCGAGCGCGCGGGCCTGCCCTGGATTGGGCCTATTGACCCTACGCTCCGACGGGTTCTGCTTGCGCGTTTGGGGCACCGGATCGGGCAGCGCGATTCCGGTCACTGATCGAATCAGTGCATTGCGTTCCCGAGCTATCTGTGCCCATGAACCGGGATCTTCAAGTTGAAGCCGCGTCTCTGCTTCGTCTTTGTTTCGGCGATTGAGCGGTGAGGACTCCGTCTCTGACTCGACTACGAAGGCGAGCCGCTTTTGGACCCCTCCCTGGACGAGCCCGACGTTGTCTGCCAGCCAGACCACGCTGTTACTCACCATGATCCGAACCGACGTAACTTGCCAGTCTGAACCCCACCCGCTGCCGTCAGTGAGGAGTTCGCCAGAGATCAGATTCCCGATGCTAGGACAGCTAGGGAAGCGACCGAACGTCAGCGTGTTGCGGGCAAAGGCATCCGGTGATGCCTCCTGCGGCGGGCTGGGGAACCACGCACCCCCGGCTTCCCCACGATTCCGCATCGTGAACTCCGGTAACAGCCAAGCGAAATCCATGTCCCCGCGATCCCCATGCAGGGACAGCCGAATCCTTGCTTCCGTCTCGGCTCCGATCGTGTCGGCGGTGATGATCTTCCAGTGATACGTTTCGACGGTGGCCACGGTGTTCCCTTTCTCTGCAAATGCGTCACGCTGCATGTGCCCGGCGGCTTAACCTTTGCCAAGCGACTTCACGACACCCAGGACATCCCCCAAAGAGAACCCCTCGAACGCACCGCCCCCATCGGCAGCCGCGCTCTTCTTTGGGGTTCCCTCTTCGGTCGCGATTCGCGTCCCTTCGGCGCTCCGCTTCGCGACGCCCCGGAATTGTCCGGTCGCAATCGCTTGGATCTCCGCCTCGGAGTAGCCGCGCTTGGCCAGTTCCTCCTTCACTTGCGGAGGCAGCGCCTGCGGCGTTGGTTCTGTGGCCACCACCACGGATTCCCGATAGATCGGCTCGGAAGGTGACACGGGCGGACTTGCTGGCGTCGTCTTGACGGCAAGCATCGATTGCTTCCGCACGGCAAAGTCTGCTTCCTCCGGGTTCATTCGCGAGGGTGGCGGTTTCTGCTGTTGCACCCCAGCCATGTCGAGCACGCGGTCGAGTCCGCGATCGATCTGCTGCGCACCTTGCGCCCCCGCCTGTCCACCTGTCGCGCCTGCCGCCACGGTCACGACGCCCATCAGGAGGTCTTTTCCCGTCAGTCCGATGTTTTTCCAGTCCGGCATGGGGCTACTTTCCTTTCAGGCGCTCCAGCACCTTCCCAGCGACCGACCGCAGTGTGAATCCTTCGTAGACAGGGCCGCTGACCTGCGGAGCGGTTCCGCTGGTCGTGTCCGTGCTCGGTGGCTTCCAATTCCCCGCGAGAATTTGCGCGATGCCCTCTGCGCGATAGCCGAGCCGCGCAAGGTCTGCGCTGACGATCTTCATCTCTGCGAGCTTCCGCTCCCGTTCTGCATCTGCACGCGGCGCGCTCTCGACCGCAACGGATTTGGGGGTCGTCGCCTCTTTGTCGCTGTCGTCATCGGCAAAGAAGTCGTCTGCGCTTTCGACGCGACCTTTTGAGCCCGCTACCGCACGACGGCGAATGGAAAAGTCAGCCGATTCTGGATTGAGTCGCGAAGCCATCACACCACCTCGAACTTGGGATCGATGGGTTGTCCGTAGTCCTTCTTCTCTCGGTCGTAGTCGCTCGTGCGGACCTCAAAGTGAACGTGGGGAGCATCGCCACTGCCGCTCTCATGGGCTTCGGCGATGAGCCCTATCGCGTCGCCGCGCTTCACCCGCTGTCCCTCCGTGACCGTGGCTTCGCCAAGGTGAAGGTAGCGGTCGATCTGCCCGTTTGCGGCCTCGACATCGACCCACAGCCCGGCTCTCTGGGCCTTTTCGTGATTGGAGCCGCGTCCGTCCATGACTCGCTTTACGCGACCCGAGCGGGCAGCGGTCACGGTCGAGCCAGCGGGAGCGAAGATGTCCACTCCTTTGTGCGGTCTGCCCGAGCCGGGACGACTTTCTGTTACACGGTCGCCGATTCTTGTCACAAGCTCCTTCGGCACGGGCCAGCCAAGCAGCTTGGCCTTGTCGCGAGCCGCAAAGTCCGACTTTTCTGGATTTGATCGATTCATTTCGTAAAACTCCACTCCGTCGACGGTGCCGACACGGCGAAGGGTCTTCTGCCAATCGGCGCGAACCTCCGCAGCAGTCTTGCGGTAGTGCGAAAGTCGCTGCTCCTGCTCCGTGAGCGGCAGACCTTGCACTTGCTTGGCTCTGGCTCGCTGAGCGATGGCATATGCTTTGTCTTGCTGCGCTGGATCAAAGAACGCGATGGCATTCCCAAAGCGCGGCGTGTGCAGTCCAGATAGGACTTCGCGCGCCCAACTTTGGTGAATCGGCAGCGCCTCTTGATCCGTGGACACTGGACGAGTCCTGCCAGGCCATGACCGCTCCCCCTGGCGTCCATACCCAGAACCCGCCGTAATGCGCTCGTACAGCGTTTCACCGGCCTTTCGCGCATGGAGCTGGCTGCCAATCAGCTCGGTCCAAAGTTGTGGACTGCCCTGGCCGTTTTCACTCGCGAGCATCCGAGCCGCTGCTTCCACGTCCTCGTCCGAAAAATCCAGCGGAGGAGATGGAATCGTTTCGTTCGGTTGTGGCTGCCGCGAGGGTGGAAGCGCCTTTTCCGCGACCCGACGTGACAGAGCGACCGCCACGGTGAAACCCCCAAGCGTCAGTACGGTCCCCACGACCGCCAGCGCGGCGAGCGCGGCATCACCCTTGCGTCCGCTCATCGCGCGCTCCTCTTCTTTCTGGAACGCCGCTTTCTAGGCTGCTCGTCTTCCTGGGAGGCAGCAGCGGCCAGCGCGAACAGTCCGGTGACCGCCAGGCCGATGACTCCGATTGCAACCACATGGCCCGCGCTCGGGCTTGGCAGGTTCTTGCTCAGGTCTTGCCCAAGCTCAATCCCGCCCCGTGCCTCGACCGTCCTTCGCAGCTCTTGCAGCCGCTCCAGCGCCTTTCGTTCCTTCGGCGTGGCTTCGCTGGCCGCTCTCCTTCGCTCCGCCTCTGTCTGTTCGCCTTGACGCTTGCTGCTTTCTCTTTGCGACTGTGCCTTCCGCTGCTCCTCCTGAAACCGCTCGCGGAACCGTTCCGGCGGGGGATACTTCGCCGCCAGCTTTCGCGATGCAAACTTGAGGGCTTTGTGCGTGACCAAAAGCTCGATGAGCGTGAGTCCCCCTTTGGCCAGTCCTTCGGCAAAGTGCCTTCCCGCTTCATCGAGTTCCGGCTCTGTTGTCGCGTTGTAGAACCCCCAAAACCAGTCCTTGAGCAGCGCGTAGGTGTCCCCGATCGTCCCCCAAACCTGCCAGACCCCGTAGGCCAGAAAGATCACATTCACGGCGAGGCCGAGCGGACCCGAGATCACGGAGGTCAGAAACCAACCCGCCGCGAGCAGAGCGAGCCCCCACAGTGCATCTACGCTGAGCAGCGCCCACAGCTCGCTTCCAATCGACGGCAGAAGATACTTGAAGCTGCGCAGAATCGACTCCGCTGCTCGATACGCCACAGCGACGAGTCGCTTTTCGGTTTCATCCCCGTGATAGAAAAGGAGGTCCATCGGTTAGCCCTTCAGGATTTGCCTGACGACATCCTCTTCGTAGTGCTCGCGCAGATACGCGAGGGTGGTTTCACTGACGGCAGGCTTGGTTGGCGGCGCTGCTTTGTTTGGGCGAACCGGAACCCCCACCGCCGAATGGCTGGGAACGGCCACCCCCGAAGCCACGGGGGCCACCGCGCTCGGCGTGGCGATGGCCTCGGCCAAGCCCGAGGGCGGTGGGAATTTTTCGAGTATCTGCGCTTGCAGGCGAGCGAAGATGTCACTTGTGAGCGCAGCCCGCAGCTTTGGCATTCCCAGCTCTTTCACCACCTCCGCAAAGCGCTGACCGCCCCGTGCGAGCTGCGAAGCGTTGGTTGCGTTGCTCGCCGCTGCGGCAAAGTTCGGCATCGACTGGATGCCATTGAGCTGACCGTACAGCAGTGGGAGGGCTAGAAACGGACGCAGCTCCTCCTCAATGCCGGGGGCGTTCCCCTTGAGCCACCAGCCACCCACCGCGATGGCCAGCGCCCAGAGTGATTCCGGCCTCACCGCTGGCAGATCCACTTGCGCGGACGCCATCGAGAGGATGAGCCGTTCTGCCAGCGCGGTCAGGCGGTCTTTGTCGCTGGTTGTGGCGCGAAACGGGTTCACTTTCCGCCGCCTCCGTTTCGCTCTTTGCGCGCCATCTCTTCAAGCTGCTTTTTGAGCTGCGCCATGTTGGCTTGGAGATCCTGGTTATCCGCCATGGCCTTCTGCGCTTTGGCTTGCGCATCTTCGAGTTCCTTCTTGGCATCGGCAGAGCGCGAGCGGAGGGCTTGAAAAAACTTGGCCATGCCAAGGTTTGCTAAGAGCTTGCCCGTCTCCATCCGTCCGAGCTTGAACGCCGACGGCGGCTTGGTGCCCACGCCGTACAGCTCGATGAGATACCAGAGCATGCCCCCAAGGGCCGGAACGGAAGCCTGCAAGTAGTCATTCTGGGTGGCGACAAACCCGTCGACGCTTGCCCTCCCTGCGACCCGCATCAGGTAGGACCAGCCTTCGTTAAAGCCTTGGGCAAACACGCTGCCCCCTACGTCGGAAAGGCCCATCTTCAGCTTGCTCACCTGCGGCCCGTCTGGCTGCTTGGCCTTTTGGGGCTTGTCCTCCCGACGTGGTGCCGGACTCCCCACTTTGCTCTGCGACATGGCCAGTTCGTTGGCTGCCTGCACCATCTCATCCGCGCTGCGTCGCTCTGCCGAAGCCTTCCTCGTTCGCGTAATCCGTGTCTCTGGCATTTGATCCCCCTTTTTCTCCGTCAGCGTGCCCCACGCTGGTTTGTGTCCTGTTCAGTGCTTTTTGGTTGTCACTGTCCTAATCGCTTTCCTCGAAGTACCGCTGAATCTGAGGAACCGTCGGGAGCTGGGTCTTTGGTCTTGCAAACTCAGGATCTCCCCAGGTCGCGATCCAATCGGCGGTCTTCTTGAATCCACCGTATCCAACTGTCCTCATGTGCTCTCGGACCTGCTCCTCCGATTTCGTCCAGTCCATCGGTAGCGTGAGTGCCCACTCGGCGAAGCGCTGGGCGGTTTCTGTCGTCAGGAAGTGCGCTACTGCCAGACCCGTTGCGGAGTGGGTCAAACTCCACCGCGCAGGCTCAGAACCGGGCACCCTCGTCACTGCCAGTCCGCCCTTTATCCACGGCGCTTCGACGCTCACCCACTCTCCGTTTCCAGCCTTGACCATGGCCGTACCTGCGGCTGCCTTTTGCCCGTCCGGCCCCTTGGCGTTCTCTGTCTGGTCCTTGCCGAGTACCCCTTTGGGAAAGGGACGCTGAAACCAGTCTTTGCTGAGCTGGTTTAGCTCGCTCCATTTGCTGCCGCTTTTCTTCGCGCGCTCGACAAATCGCGCAAATCCACTCTCTGTGAAGGGAATCGGGAGCGGGTGCTTGGGGCCGAGATCAAACGCGGGCAGAGCAAGCGCTGGTCCTGATTCGCGTGGCACAAGGAACGTCCGCTCAAGGCTTGAAAGAATGCGCGGCCCCCACGAGTCCCAGACCATCTGACGCCACGCATCCGGCGCGTTTTGCATTCCGAGCGGACCCAGCGGATCGAGTACAGGCTTGGCTAGCCGGGCGAGCGCCTCTGTGAGTCTCTGCTCAGTCGCCAATTTGTCCACGGTGGCGGGCCAGCGCTGCGCATCAAACTGCTCCGGGGTGGCATGGCGCAGCGCCGTGTGTAGCGAGTCCATAAGCGGGTAGTCGGTATGCAGCGACTGCTGGTCAATCCTCACCCACTCAATCGACTCCGCCATGCGGATCGACACGTAGTCTGGACCCACGACGCCCACCTGAAAACTCACCTGCGGCCCGTCTCCGCCCGATACAAAGACGGCGCGTTCCCAGAGCGCCACAGTGACGACCCGTTCCTCGCCAGCCGCTTCCCAGCCCGACTGCGTGCGCCAGACGAGATCGAAGAATGCGCAAGCAAAGCCATCGAGCACTGCCTTGACGAGCGTGCCGTGCCAAGGCCAAGTCTGGGTGGGAATCTCGCGAAGCTGCTTGAGTAGTTCCCGCGTGGCGTGATCATCCTGTCCCAGCTCGACAGCGGACTTGCCCTTGGTTCCCTGGTGTTCATAGATCCGCTTGATGAGCGTCCACGCCCGTCTCCGCGCCGCCCGGCGGTCTTCGATTTCCCGCTTCTGGGCCATCTGGGCGCGCAAGGTGCTGAGTTCCTCCGGTGAGTACAGGAACGCCACCAACTCGTCCTGGCTCAACTCCGAGCCCGCCGCTGGATTGTTCGTCTCCCGCTCCGAGCCCGCGAAGATGTCCTTCATCCATGTCAGCTTTCCCAAAATGATGGTGAGCCGCGCCGCGTCGATGGAGCCCTGCGAGATGTAGTAGTAAATTCCAATGACGGCCTGGGTATTGCCCTGGCGGACGGCGCGTCCGTTGCGCTGCTGAAGCGTGGCGGGTTCCCACGGCAGATCGCCGTGATGCACGATGCAAGTGCGGATGTGCAGATCGATTCCTTCGTAGGCGACCGAGTTTGCAATCACCACGTCGTACTCGGGCGGAACCGCTTCCATCTCGACGTTGCCGTTTTCATCGAGGATCGCGGGAGTGCCGTTGAACTTCTCGGCAATCACTTGCCTTCGCAGCGCGGTGGGGGCCTCCTCTGCATTGAGGATGGCGATGCGCTCGCGCGGAACCCCTTTTTGCACGAGCAGCTCGCGCATCCAGTAGTGAAAGCCCACTGGTTCGCCAAAGATGATGTGTCCGCAGCGCCTTTTCTTCATCACTTCGGAAGCGATGTATTCCAGCTTGGGCGAGCTGATTTCCGTGACCCGATTCCAGTTGCTCTTGTTCCATCCTTCTTTGGGTCGCTGCGTATAGAGCGCCGGATGGAGCGACACCAGGGACATCTGCATCAGGGAGCCCAGCGCCTGATTCCGTGCTCCTGCGGATCGGTCAGTAATCAGGTAGCGGTAGTTGTTGAGCAGGGTCTGGTGGACTTCCTCCTGCTCCTTTCCCATCGGCACCTTGATGGTCTGGGGATCACTCTTGGGAAGGAGCAGTCCGACCTCTTGGGCCGTTCGGAACTCCGAGAAGCGGAAAAGGATGTCCTTTAGCTCTAGGATGTTCCGAAACCCGGTCACAACCTCGCGCCATACCTCTTCAAGATCCGTGTCGAGAACCAGCTTTCTCTCGATCTTGAGATACCGAGCGATGAAGTCCGAGGTGTCCGTGATGCCAAGCCGCGACCAGGCATCCCCATCGACCAAGCTCAGCAGCGAGAAGTATTCGAGCGGACTGTTCTTCGCAGGCGTGGCTGAGAGTAGGTAGACGCCAGAGCCCCCGTTTTTCTGGCGCACCAGATGCGCGCGGATTGCGAAGTCGAGGGCACGCTGGGACGGGGTTTCAATGCCGCCCAGATACTTGGGCAGCTTCTCTGTGCCCCGATGGACGGGCCACAGGTTCTTGAAGTTCTGGGCTTCATCCACAAACAGCGCGTCGATTCCTAAGTCCTCCCAAAACACGCCGTCGTGTTCCTCGTTTGCCTCCTCCAAGCCCGCCCACCGCTCGATTCGATTCTGAATCACGGCCTGTTCCCGCTCGGTCACGTTCGCAAGGCTGGCGATGATCTCAAGAATGCGCCGCCGGTCTGCTTCCCTCTCGCGCTCCTCTTCGCGCGCAATCTCTTCAGAAACGGTGTCCAGCTCCTCTTGGGTCATTCCCCTCATCTGTGCGCCGAGCCGCTTCTCAAGCTGGGACTGCGTCGCCTTCTTGGGGGCCTTGCGCTTCTTTTTCTTTCCGGCAGCGTCGGTGTCATCTGCGTCGGCTGCGGCATTTCTGGCTTGCAGCCCGAACATCTTGAGCATCGCAGGCGACGCCCACGCAAAACCGGCGCGGCTCTGTCTGCGCACCCCGACCTTGGCGAAGGTCGTGTAGCTGACGATCACCACGTCCGCACCACCGGCCTGAAACATTCGCCACTTGGCGGCGCGCTCCTCGGCCTTGTCTGTGCGCGATACGAGTGCGCCGCTGCGGCCCACGTAGCGCTCTGCCCCAATCACCAGCACGCGGTAGTCAGGCAGCGCAGTCTGAAACCCCTTGTGCCACTGAAACAGCAGGCTGTTTGGGACGACTATCACCGGACGCCGGGCTTTGCCCTCTTCACGGAGCTTGGCCACGGTGGCAATTCCCGTGAACGTCTTGCCGACTCCTACGTCGAAGGCGAGCAGTCCGCCCTGGTGCCACAAAAGTCGCGCAGCCCCCGATTCCTGGTGCGGTCGCAGCGAGACACGGCTTCCCCACCGACTGGGAGTTTTCCAGTCGGTATACGTCGGCTCGATATAGCCCCGATACGTGCGGTTGTAGGCTTCCACCACGACTTCCGCATCGGCAGGATTTCCGCGAAGGAAGCCCCGAAAGGAGGCGAGCGCTTTCTCTTCGTAGTCAAGACGGGCACGGGCTTGGGCGCTGCTGTCCGACTCTTCTTTTCCCGTCTCGCCATCGACTTGCTTGGGCGCGTTCTCAATCTGGAATAGCTGGTAGTCGTGATTGAGAAAGCCGAACATCGTCCGGTGCGGCGGCGGCGTGGTGTGCTTTAGCAGCTCTTCGGCAGGGACTCCCTTGGGCGCAAGATAGTAGTTTCGGCGCTCCAGAGCCGGAGCCTCAATCCCCGTGTATTCCGTGATCCACGGTCGCAGCACATAGAGCGGAATCCAGGGCAATCGGGGGTCCGGCTCAATCACCGAGAGCGTCACCGGCCCGATCGCATCGAGAAGTCGAGCGGCCTGACTTGCCGCGATGGCTTTGTCTCCCAGCGCATCCGTGATGTCGCCCGCTGACTCCTCCGCGAGCTTTTGGGCCCGATCGAAGCGAGGCCACAGAAAGCCGGAGTAGTAGTCCTGCTCGGGGAGCCACTGCTCACCATCCATCGCCCAGCGTGCTGCGATGAGCGCGTCACGAAGCGTCACAGGATGCGAGTCTTGTCCGAGCGAGCGCCGAAACTGCGTAAGCGAGGCAATCGTCACACCCCGCTCCGTGCGATACAGATACAGGGCTTGCGCGGGAACATCATCGCCACTGCCCCGGTAGCGCGGCTGGTAGCGCGGGCGCTCCCGAATCTGCGGGATGATTTCGCCCTCGTCTGTGAACGCAGAGAGCAAGGACACGATGTCTTTGCGACTCTTGGCGTGCCCGACCAAGGTGCGATCTTTGCGCGGCGAGCCAGACCACAGCGCGCGAATGTCCATAAGCGCCGTCAGCAGCTCACTGTGCTGCCGCTGCGCCAGCTCGATCTTATTCTCATCAGTCGATGCCACAAGCGCCAGGTACTTGGCGACCCGCTTCCCAACCGAAATGGCGGTTTGAATCTCTGCCGGGAGCAGGTACTCGGCAACCTGGCCGGACTGCACGGACTTCGGTGGGGTGATGACCGCAGGCGCACAGGTTGCACAGAGCGGACGTGGCTCGAAATCCGGCAGCTTCTGGAAGACTCCCATCACCTCGTAGCCAAAGCGGGGCTTCTTGCCGGTTCGTTGCTGCGCTTCCGCGTCATCACTCCGCAGCTCGGTGCCGAGCAGATGCGAAGGGAACAGCTCAAAGTACCGACCCTCCACAATCGCGAGATCGTCCTTGTCCACTTCCTCAAGCTCGCCGCC
>CALLYL010000777.1 GCA_937859535.1 uncultured Myxococcales bacterium | reverse complement strand
GGATGTGATGATGCCGAAGATGGACGGGATCGAGACGGTGCGAGCGCTGACCACGCAGTGTCCCACTCCGGTACTGCTAACAAGCGTGATTGCGCGCTATCCTGATCATCGCGCTAAGCTGGGCGACCTCGACGCAAACTGGGTGGAGCTGGTCGAAAAACCGGTCCTCGTCGGCCCTACCGCAAACAGCAGCGTCGCGGCCATGGTACGGCGGGCACGAGCGCTGGCCTCGATTCGACGTCAAAAGTCAACGCCACCCCGACCACATACCCAGCCGCACGCGGTCTCCGTCATCGCGATTGCCGCATCCACCGGCGGAATGCCTGCGCTGTCGTTGGTGATGAGCCAACTCCCCGAGGTGTTTCCGCCGATTTGTATCGCCCAGCACCTAGATGCCGAGTTTTTGGATAGCTTTGTGCGGTTCCTATCGACCGAGGTTCGCCGGCCCGTGGTGGTGGTTGAGGATCGCATTGCCGCCGAGCCCGGGCACCTGTACGTGGCCCGCAAGGCCCATCACTTGATCGTACGAGTGGGTCAAGTGTGCGCGGTACCCGCCGAGCCCGGCGAGCTGTCGCCGCATGCCGATAGACTGCTCCGCTCCATCGCGGAATCCACTGGGAGAGACGGGCTAGGGATCGTGCTCACCGGCATGGGAAAAGATGGCGCTCTCGGGCTGCGGAGCCTGCGCGTGGCAGGGGGCTGGACGATTTCGCAAGATCCGCAGAGTGCGGTGGTTCGTGGAATGCCCGATGCTGCCGTCGATGCTGGAGGTAGCTGCGAGGTCTTGTCACTGCCCCAGATCGCAGCCCGGCTGTCGACCTTGAAGTGGAAGCCATGGAGCAGGCGATGAGTGGACCTGCGCCCCTCAGGAGCACCCACCTCTGCAAGGCCGTCCCCAGCGCGCCTGCCGCATCCGCCCAGGCTCAGCCCGCACGCTGTTCCGATGTATGGACGAACAACCAACAGACCAAAAGTCAGCTTGACTTGGAGCTGTCCCAAGAAGTGCTCGGCAAAGCACGACAGGTAATTCGCTAATGAACTCGCTGATTGCTCGCTATCAACCGCGAACACTGTGGTTACAAACGCTGCTCCTATTGATTGTCTCGGTGTCGATCGCGACCATCGTGACCGGCCCCATCCTACTGTCGCGACTCGAAAGCGTCGCGGCGTCTGAGATGGAAAAAAAGGGGCACGCGCTGGTTCAGACGCTGGCCAAAGACTTCGAGCTGCGTTTGGCCGTCTCGGTGCGTGACGCGGCCCAGGCTGACCCGATTCTACGTAGTTTGGCGCAAAGCGACGATGACATTCGCTATGTGGCAATCACCAAAGGCCGCGAAGTCATCGCCGTCGCACCCTCTTCGATTGCCAAGGAAGAGATTCTCACACACCTCGATTTGCTCGCGAATGCCGGAGCCACCGCACAGCACGAGGAGACTCGCCGCTTCACCCAGATCATCCGGCCCCAAAGCGCTTTGTTCGACGGCAATCCGCTGCTCAATGGGGATCCCGCCAAACCCAAAGAGGAGGACGGCCACGTCGTACTCGGACTGTTCGCAAAGCGCCCCCAGAGCAAGGTGCTCCCTCAGACCATAGCCAGCGTCGCCGCAGCATCGATGTGTCTGTTTACGGTGGTGATCTTGCTCTATCTACGCTGGGTGACGGCACGGATGGATCGGATGGTCCACTTCGCCAAAGCGGTTGCGGACGGCCAACTCCAAGAACGCTTGGAAGACCCGCTCACCGACGAGCTGGGTCAGCTTTCGCACGCGCTATCGGCAATGACGGCACGAACCAGCGACATCGTGGCTGAAATGATCGAGGCGTCACGGGCGCTGGCGGCCTCCGCCTCGGAACTGCTCGATTCTTCGACCCGGCAGGCCCAAAATGCCAACCAGCAAGCAACCAGCGTCACGCAGATGGGTGCTACCGTCGCAGAACTCCGCCAAACCTTCAGCGAAGCCACCAGCAAAGCCGAGTCGGTCATCGACCTGGCACGACGCTCCGAAGAGTCTTCGACCGGCGGCGGCTCCGCCGTCAAAGAGAGCATCGATGGCATGGGCCATCTGCGCGACCAAGTGCTGGCGATTGCCCAGACCATCCAAGGCCTACTCGAACGGACGGACCAGATCAACGCCATCATCGAAGTCGTCAACGATCTCGCCGAACAATCGAACGTCCTCGCAGTGAACGCCGGGATCGAAGCGGCCCGCGCCGGTGAACATGGTCGCGGCTTTGCAATCGTTGCCCGCGAGGTTCGCTCGCTCGCCGAACGGAGCAAGGAATCGACCGCCGAGGTCCGCTCGATCCTACAAGACATCCGCCTGGCCGGTCGTGATTCCGCACGCGTGATCGATGAAGGGAGCCGTCGCGCCGATCGCGGCATGCAGCTTGCCAACGCCGCCGGTGAGTCGATCTTGCGACTCGGAGACACCATCGTGTCATCCTCGGCAGCCGCCATGCAGATCGCCACGCTCACCCGCCAACAGTCGGTTGGCATCGATCAGATTTGGCAGGCCACCAAAGGTCTGGACCAAATCGCACGCGAGACCGCACGCGGCATCCAGCAGATCGAGACAGCGTCGGGAAACCTCAAAGCACTGTCGAGCCGCCTCACCGAAATCGTCGGTCGCTATCAGGTCTAAGCACAGCCTTCCTCGATGCCGCAGTTTGTGGTAACGATGCCGCCACCACTGTTTTTCACGCCTTTGGTCGCGGCGCGGTGCTAGATTCCCGAGCCGCACGGTTTATTGCATGTCCAAAACCTCCCCCTCTTCTGCGTCACCGTCGGGCGGCGAGCCCGGCAATTCCTCTTTGTCCCCCACTTACTGGCGGCTGGCCCGTTATCTGTATGCTGCGGATCTGGTAGCTGGCAAACGCGTCCTAGACCTCGGTTGTGCCGAGGGTGAGGGTGCCGCACTGCTGCTCGATCGAGGCGCGCAGAGCGTGGTCGGTCTGGACGTGGATGCCCAAACGGTGTCGCGTGGCCAGAGCCGCCAGTCGGCTCGACTCCAGCTTCGATCGGTAACCACTGATCAGCTCCTGGTCGAAGGTGGCCTGCTGCGTCTGGTATCGGGGATGACCTTCGATGTCATCTTCGTGTCCGGCGATCGCTCATGGCTGAAGGCTCCTGGGTTTCTGTCGGCGCTACGCTGGCTTCTACAACCGGGTGGACAGCTCATTTGGGCGACGTGCAGCCGTGAGGCATTCCCGAACGCCACTGGGGCCATCGGTTACTTCGAACTGCTCGATGCTCTCGAAGGAGCCCGACTAGGTCCGGTGACGATGCTTGGACAGAGCCCGTTCTTTGCGGCAGCTCTGGCCCCATTTGGTGCGACCAATCCAGCGCTTATCCTCGATGACAGCCTCGCAGGCAGCGATCCTCCCGATGAGTACGTTGCACTGTGTGGTAGCCCAGCGAGCCGACCCTTTGAAGTCGTCCGCCTTCCGCGTAAGTCCGTTCAGTCTGCGGTCCGCGTCGAAAAGCAGGAAGTTCGCGTCGCCGATCCGCAAGTGGTGGCCGAGCGCGACAAGCTCTCTACTGAGCTGGCCCAGCTTCGCCGTGACCGAGATGGACTGCGCGACAAGCTGACCGAGCTGCGCACCCATGCCGACAAGACCACAGCGCACGCCGACAGCCTACAAGCGCACAGCGATCGCACCCAGGCTCATGCGGACAAACTGCAAGCGCAGCTCGATCGCGTGCAGGCACAGATCGAAAAGCTGACCTCCGCCAAGCGCGAGGCCGAGGTTCACAGTGAAACGCTCGGCGAGCGGCTACGCCAAAGCGAAGAGGCCCGGCAGCGCGTCGAGGCGATTCGCGCCGAGATCGAAGAGCGCGAACGGCAGCGTGCTCGTCACGAAAATGAGTCGAGCGAAGCTGCGGTGCTGCATGAAAAGCAGATGCGCGAGCTGCGAACCGCCATCGAAGAACGTGATGCGTTCGTGGCCGAACTGGAAGAACAGGCGCGTGAGCTGCCCCGCCTGCAAGAGCGACTCGCCCAGAGCGAACAACGGGCCGAACAAGCCAGTCAGACCGAGCGCGCCGCCCGTCAAAAGCTCGCCGAGGTCGAAGGCCTGCTGTTGCGGTCCCGCACCGAAATGGCCGAGCAGCTCCAGAAGTCGAGCCTGCCAAAAGATCTAGATTCTCGGCAGCGGGATATCGAGGCGGCCCGGCGTGAACACCTGGTTGCGCAGGCCGAACTCGAAGAACGAGCGCATGCGCTGGCTCAACGTCAGGCCGAGGTCCAGGACGCCCAAAAAGCGGTCGAGCGGCAGCGCGCCGAGCTACAGCGTATGCAAGAGGAGCGGGCCGCATCCGAGGCAGCAGCGGTGGCCAAACTCGAAGCCGAGCGCGATCGCCTACAGCAGGAACTGCACGCCGTGCGAACCGACGTGGCGGAGCGGGATGAGCGACTGGGCCTTCTGCAGAAGCGTCTGGAGGCAGTTGCGCTCGCACCTCGTCCTCGCGAAGACGGTGTGCCCCTGGCGGTCGGCGATATTCCGACTGCACCGGTGGTGATCTCAACCGCTGGGCCGTCGCGAAGTGAAGAAGTCGCGGCGCTGCATGCCCGCACCGCCGAGCTAGAGAGCGAAGTAAACCGGCTCAAAGACAAGGTCAGCGACGCCGAGCGCGAGGCGTGGAAACAGATCAAAGCACGCTCGGAAGCGGAATCGGCAGCGGCGGAAGTCCGCGAAGACACGGTCCGCAAGCTGCGCGATGCCCGCAAGCTCGCCTCGGTTGAGATGACGCGGGCGATGGAAGAAGCGACGAAGAAGGCCGTACAGCTTCGCGAGGAGCTCGGACGGACCGAGATCGAGCGCAAGGAAGCCATCTCGCTGATCAAAGAGCTGCGGTCCGAGCGCGACGCCACCAAAGAACAGCTAAGCACCCTGCGTGCCGAGCTAGAAGCGCTGCGTTGGGCATCTACCGACGGAGCGAGTGGCTCGCCAGTCGAAGCAGAAGTGGCGCGAATTCAAAAGGAAAGCCAAGCGGCGATGGCGGCGTTGCGCAGTGAAAACGAGCGTCTCGTTGCCAGTGAACGGGCGGCCAACAAGCACGCCGAGTCCAAAGCGGGGCGCGTGCAGGAGCTGGAGCAGGCGGTGTCCGCGCTGGAGCACTCGCTGAAAGAGGCTCGGGAGAAGGCCGAACGCGACAGCCGCAGCGAGTCCATGGAATCTGCCAGCCAAACCCGCCCAAGTGAGCTGGGCTTGGCGCATGATCTCCAGGCCCGCGAGCGTGCGATCATCGATCTCAAGGCGGAGCGTGATGCCCTTGGACGGCTGCTGTCGGAAGTAGAACGCGAAGCATTTGCTCGCGGCGAGCGGGCTCGGCAGCTCAAGGTGTCGCTGTCTGAACGGGAGCGCGAGCTCGAAACGCTGCGCGTTGAGCTGACCGACCGTGACCGTCGCTTGTCGTCGCTGGAACAGCAGACTCCGTCGAGCAGCGAGCTGCGCCATTTGCAGCTTGAACTGACCTCGGCACGCAAGCGGATCGATGATCTGCTATCCGAGACAAACCGTCGCACCCAGCAAGATGATGAAGTGGTGGCGACGGCCCTTAGAGAGCGAGCACGCGTCGAAAGGCTCACCGAGGTGGTGGGACAGACGACCCGTGAGCGAGACGAGGCGTTCCATCGGGCCTCGGAGTTGGAGCAACGGCTGGGTCAGGTACTGGCCGAAAGTGATCGGCTACGCGGTGAACTGTCCAGGGTGAGCGGAGAGCACCCCCCACAGATTCTGCCCAGTGAGGTCAGTGCCCGAACGGAGGCGCATGGCCACCACATCGACGACGCCCGCCGCACTCCGACCATCCATCCGTCGACCGCTCAGCGGGTCAAACAGGTTCAAGACAGTCTCGGACTGGAGCCGCTGTACATCCCGCACGGCGACGATACCAATTCCAAGTAAGCCCCGCCTACGACCGCTTTTGCACCGCCGCCAGCTTTTCGATCAAATCCTCAAATGACGGCTGCTCTGCGACAACGTCGACCCTGACGTTGAGCTCGCGCAGTGCGCTGCCGGTCGTCTGCCCAATCGCGCCCACAAGCGTATGGCTCAACACCTGACTCGCATCGCGGCCCAGCGCGTGGATCAGCACCTGGGCGGTCCGTGGGCTGCCGAGGGGAACCAAGTCCACCTGCCCCGCTCTCAAAAGACCTGCGGCGGGTTGTAACTCATCAAACGAAACAGCGACGGTACAATAAGCGGCGAAGCGCTCGATCGACAGTCCTGCTGCCCGCAGCAGGTTCGGCAACTCATCGCGGCCTTCGGCAGCCTGCGGAAACAGCACCCGGCGTCTCTCACTCGATGGCCCCAAAAAACGCATCAGCTCGGTGGCCAGAGCGCTCGCGGTGGCCATTTCGCCGTTGAGAACGACATCTGCGGACACCCCATGCCGGAGCAGCTCGGTGGCCGTCTTGTTGCCAATCACAACCAGCGGGGGCCAGCGCGCATCCGGCGGCACCAGCGGCAGCAGCGCCCGAACCGCATGCACACTGGTCAGGGCAACCGCGTCGTAGTGCGCCAGCGCGCTCGCAGCCACCCGCAGCGCTGGATCATCGATCGGTTCGACCCGCAGACACGGAAACACCAGAGGCTCGCCACCGAGGTTGCGAATCCACTGTGCGGTGTCATCCGACTGCTCGCGAGGCCGGGTCAGCAGGACACGCAGCGGTCGGGGCGGCTGCCCTGCATGCGAATAGAGCAACGGCGATGGCACCGGGCCGCTAGACCTCGCGCTGAGGACGCGTCGTCGAAGGAGAGCGCAGCACCGAAACCAAGCCAATCATCAGCGCCACCGCCGACACCGCGACGATCAGCCCACCCCAAAACCAGTAGGGCCCACCGAGCGCGCTCGCCACACCAGCAACGTCTGACTGCCGCATCCGCCCGCCTGCTTCGCCCGACTGCACGAACAGGTAGTCAATCCGCGCCACAAAATCCATCGCCAGCAGAAGCCCCAGGAGCTGAACGAAAAATAGCCTCACTCCGTCGCTACCAAACCGTGCCAACGAGGCAATAAGCAACATCAGCCCGCTCATCGTCACCCAGCCCACCAGCGTGCGCACCCACAAAAGCAGCGACAGCAGAATCGCCACCGACAGTCCGAACAAAAGAGCCCTCGGCATCCGTCGTCCCAGAAGCAGCAGCGTCGCCCCCACGAGCGGCGGTGCGAGCAGGCCACCCGCCGCCACCACTCCCGAGCGCCAGCCTTTGACGACCATCGAATAGGCAATTCCCGACGCGTCCAGGTAGATATCCAGATGATCGAACTTGCCGCCGCACAGGATCGCCGTCACGCCATGCCCGACCTCGTGCACCCAGGTTCCAAACAGCGTAAACGGGTACAACACGAGCGGCCCAAACGACAAAAACCGCTGGAGAAGCACCACCAGCAGCGCCCCTAGAATCAGCGCCGCACGCGGACTGTGGACTGTGGACTTGTCAGTCTCCATGTCGCTAAGCATACCTGTGTCGGTTGGGATTACTGCGAAAGCCGTCCAAATTTGCGCAAGACTTGCCGCAGTCGGTCATGAGGCAATGCGTGGACCGTAACGCCATTGGCCCCCACCATCGTCTCAGCCGCGACCAGTGCGTTGACGATCGATTCCTCGGTGGCACGAACGGTCGCTTGGAGTAGAAGGTCGATGCCTTCGTTGGGAAGTGCTTGCCAGGTCTGAATCCCCGTCGCGCTGACCGCTGGTTCGGGAGTACCGAAGCCAATGAAAATATCGCCGGAGGTATTGTAAGACACCGCCCCGAGCCGACCCAACCCGACGGAAATCCGTCGCACCAATCGCGTCATCTGGTGCGGTAGCAGCGGTGCGTCCGTTCCGACGACCACGATCAGCGAGCCATCGCGCCGTTTTTCGGGTGTCGGTGGAAACACCGGCATCAGCTCGGGAACCTCCTGTCCAACGGGAACCCCGGCAATGCGGAGATCGCCGCGCCGTCCATAGTTGGCCTGGACCAGCACGCCGACGGTGTATTTTCCCGACGGCAGTGTTACCACTCGCGATGAAGTACCGATGCCACCTTTGAACTCGCTGGTCATCATGCCGGTACCACCGCCGACGTTGCCTTCACGGACCGGACCTGGGCGCGCTTCATCAAGGGCACGAAAGACGTGCTCACGCTTCACATGCTGACCTGCAATGTCGTTTAAGAAGCTGTCGGAGGTCTCTGCAACGACGGGCAGACCGAACGCTTCCTCCTCGTGCGGGCCCGGCGGAAAATGCAGGTTCCCCCAAGCTATCACCGCGTCGCGAACCACGCCCACCGAGTCGGTGTTGGTAATCAGGATCGGTGACTCCAGCAGCCCGGACTCATTGACCCAGTGGCTGCCGGTCAGTTCGCCATTGCCATTCAGACAAACCACCGCCGAAACGCTGCGCGGCCGAGCCGTCTTACCACGTGGCAAGATCGCGGTGACGCCGGTACGGACCGGACCCTTGCCAACGACAAGTGGGCCCGTTCCAGAGATCAGAGTCACCTGCCCCACCTCGACGCCAGGAACATCGGTAATGGCGTTGTCGGGGCCGGGCTGACCTTCAAACGGCACCCCAAGCTCACGGGCCCTCGGCTTCTTTGGAGACACCGGTTTCGACGCAGCGACGGCTGCACCCGTGTCCGCAGCCGCACTTGCCACGTCCAGCCAATTGGCAGACAACGCAGCACCCAGCAATAAGGTCGCGAGTGGCGTCCGTAGCACCCAGGTTGCACGATATCGGCTCATGACCTGTGCAGAATAACAGAGATTGTGAACCGAATCGCGTCGCTCACATCCCTCCCAAATCAAGCAGTTTCCGAGCTAAAATCAAACCTTATGCTACCTGCGGATGAAGAGACGCTGGTGCTGACTCGCGCAGTCCGGCATGGCGAGTTAACAGAAGCGGAGATTCCGCCGGACACGGCATCAGCCCCAGCGGCAGAGACGCTTCGCTTTGGTCGACGGCTGGACCGGCTGATCACCAGAGGCCGAATCAGCGAGCAGCGTGTGTTGCAAATCCTGCGGGAGATCCGTGCCGAAAGCATAGCCACTGGCCCAACCATCCTGCCTCATGGCGATCAGCTCCGTTTCGACCTCGGTGTTGGTGAGACGATGCTGCCGAGTGCCCATAGCGATAGCATCGTGTCGTCGGCGCGAACCCCATCCCCGTTTTTTGATGCGGTGGACGGGAACGGGATGATGCGGACGGCCGATGGCTCGCAGGTCGGCCACAAAGTGGCACCGAGCAGTAACAAATTCCCGGTCGAAAGATGGGAGCGCTACGAGTTTCTCACGCTGCTCGGCCAGGGCGGAATGGGCGCGGTCTATAAGGCCAAGGACAAGCGGCTCGGACGGCTGGTGGCGCTCAAGTTCATTCGTGGCAGCGATGATCAAATGACACATCGCTTCATGCAAGAGGCGCGGGCACAGTCGCGGCTCGATCACCCGAGCATCTGCCACGTCTTCGAGGTCGGTGAAGTCGAGGGCAAGGCCTATATCGCGATGCAATTTGTCGACGGTGAAGCGCTCGACAAAGCCCAAGCCAGCATGGGTGTCTCCACCAAAGTCCAGGTGATGCGCGATGTCAGCCTGGCCATGCACCACGCCCACGAAAAAGGAATCATCCACCGCGACATTAAGCCGTCCACCGTGATGTCCGTTGAGAAACTTGTATCGAACTTCCCGTTCCCGAGTGAGGTATCGCGGGGAGTTTTCTAGCCTCAACTGTCTGCGTTGTCATCGCTTCAGGATTTCGCCCTCCTCCACAGGTTGCGGAGGATGGAGAGGACCTGGGTGACACTCCCAAACAGGACAAAGCTGGCGGGAAACCAAAAGACCACGCAGGCGGCCAGAGCAGATCCAACGAACCGGTTCTTCCTCGGCTTCGCTTGGTCTGTGGGCTCAGTCAGCCCGGCCGTCACCGAAAGCACCATGCTGATGACAGGTAACAGGTAGCGCGGATCGCGAGCGCTCAGGTCGGGAATCCACAAAAACGGCGTACCTTGCAGCTCAGACATCCGCCACATCGCGACGTAGCACGCGACCAGCAGCCAGCCGGCCACCAACAGCAGCGGCCCCGGGAGCATCAGCCTCCAGCCGGGGATTCCTTCTCTGCGGTAGAGTGAGTAGATCTCGAGATTCTGCCGGTCCCGATCCGCTGGATGGCGCTGTCTGATCGTTTCGATTTCAGGCTGAAGCGCTCGCAGTTTCTTCGATGGACTCGCCGCAAACAGCAGCCCGCGAAACAGGAGCGTGGCAACGATCGACACCGCCCCGATGGCAAGTCCCCAGTCCCCCAGTTTCTGATGCATCGCATGCAGCAGCCAGCGCTGCGGCGCGATGATGCTCCAGGTTCCCCACAAACCCATTGCGAGCAGGCAGAGGCACAAAGCCCCCACGATGATCACCGGCAGCTTGGTTTGCACTGTCAAAATCGTATCACGCTCCGCACGATGGAAGGTAACGTCCCGTCCATCGCCTGTACCCACTCACAGCGCCGTCGCGTCTAAGTGATGGGAATCCAACGGTCTCCCGATCCCGCACCCGCTTTCGATCTAGCTTCGGCGTCCATCGTGCTAGCGTGAATGTCCTGTTCGATGACACTGGCGCTGCCCGTACAGGATGAGACCCCCAACCCATGTGAGGAGACGTTGGGCGATGGATGACCATGCTTATGCGAGCCTGCCCGATACGTTTCTCACCGTCGGGGTTTTGGCGGGATTTCACGATGAAGGACGCCGCGTGGCGCGCTCGATTCGCGGTAACCTGCTCTCCAGGCTCATCCATCGTGCGGAGGAGGGGGAGCGATTTTCAAGAGAACTCCTCAGCGATGACGCTGTTTTGACCCTGAAGGACGAACCCAGGAGGAACGATATCCTGCTCTCTGCGTGCATCGTGGTCCGGAAGGGAGAGCAAATATCCATCCTTACGGCGGGCAATTATGATGTGTGGTGCGCTGGTGCATCCGGCATATCGCAGGTTGTGGCCGGATCCTCTGTGTATCGTAGTGCTGCATCGGCAGGCGTCGCGGTCGAGGGTCGATACAAGAACATCTGCACTGCGGCGCTCTCGTCGGACCACCAAAAGAGCGCGATCCAGCACGTCGATCTGGTGCATTCACCGACGGATACCCTGATGATCACGATCGGGGATGTCGAGCCGGAATGGGTGTTTGAGCGCTCTCGATCCCTCGGGCGCGGGCTCGTGGTGTTTGCGGTGGATGAGGGAGCGGAGGTTCGGCTCACCGCAACATTCCTCTGTCGTAGATAGCGGCACCGAAGCCGCAAGCGATGCGCTAGCCCGGATGGTCCAGCGCAGCAGCAACACGCAACTCGCGCACGAAGCGGTCGGCGAGCGTAGTCTGTGGCAGCGGAGTTGGCAGGCGAGCGAGTCCTTTGCTGAGCGCCTCGATTCGATCGGAGGGTCGAGGATGGGTCTGAAGCAGCAACGCCAACCGACCATCACTGCTCGCACGCGCCTCAAGCTTCTGCATCACCGCCACGAGCGCGTACGGATCATAACCGGACACCGTCATTAGACGCAGCGCTTCGCCATCTGCTTGGTATTCATCTTGGCGATCCAGTCCGCGTGCATAGAGCGTCCGCGCCGCATTCACCGCCCGCTGGACAAACTCGCGTCGGCCCGAACTGGATTTACCGCCGAGCGCCGCATCCGCCACCGTAATGCTGGTATCGATCGCAGAGCCCAGCAGGTTTCCTTTTCGCACCGCGTTGAGATGATGCTCGTACGTAACGTGAGCAATCTCATGGGACAGGACTGCGGCCAGCTCCGCTTCACTATCGAGCAGATTCAGCAGTCCCTGCGTCACAAAGACATACCCTCCGGGGGCCGCGAACGCATTGACGTCGTCATCTTGCAAAATCCCAAACCGCCAGTTTAGCGTCGAGCGCGACGTGCGCAGGGTGAGCCAGCGACCGACCGCATTGACATAGCGCTGCGCCGGCAGATTGCGACTGAGCTTTTTGACTCCCACCAGAGTACCCGCCAGGTGACGACCGATCTCGGCCTCGTCCGGCTCTGGGGTGGAACTGCTCTCCGCGAGTCTCTGTCCGGCGCTCGCCAGTGGTGCGAGACTGCTGCCGCCAAACTTCATTCCCTGTAGCACCTCGCACGCGGAACCACAGAGCAACACCGATATCGAAAGAGAGGCAAGTAGGAATCGCTGCTGTCGACGCATCTTAACGGCCTCCCTGGGTGGGAAGCGCTGGCAGTCCGGCACTTTGCGCAAACCGAGAGGCATCCTGCGGTGAGACAGTGAACTGATCCAGTATATCCAGTTCAACCAGATCTTCTTGGGCGGTCTTCAGCTCTTCACGGGTGAGCCCACGGACTCCGGTTGCGACAGTGGTATTGCTGCGGCTGGCTTGATTGAGACTGGCCAGTCCGCTTCCAATTGATGCACCGGACGCTGGAGGACTTGTCCCGATTCGCAGGCTCAGCATCCGCACCCAGCCTTCGCCTTGCGGAGTCGATACCTTGTACCAGCCACCTGTACGCTCACCGATTTGCACCGTGCTGCCCGGCGCGAGCAGCGAGAGCGTGGTGGCCGACGGATCGGGAGCACTCTTTAGTTCAGTAGGAGTAGCGATGCTGCCCGGTCCCGCATGCACTGGTAACGCCACCAACACCAACGTGAGCAATGCCGCAGCAGTCAATCGATAATATGAATACTTTTTCATGCCAGTTTTCTCCTGGGCTCATAGATGTAGAGCGGTTCTTCTCGACCTTTGACGGACACCGGACCGTGGGCAATGAACTCGAAGGCATCGCCGCAGGCATCGCGAGTGGCTTGCGACACCAGGATGCGCGCCTTGCCCTTGGTCACACCTTCGAGTCGGCTGCCGATGTTTACGGTATCACCGATGGCGGTGTACTCGAGCCGCTGCTGCGAGCCGAGCATGCCAACCACCGCCGGACCCGAGTTGATGCCGATGCCGATGTCAAAGTCTGGCAGTCCGCGTTCCTCGCGAAACTTGAGTAGTACATCCACCATGTCGAGCGCCGCGCTGACCGCATGAACGGCGTGCTGGGAATCCGCCACCGGCGCGCCCCAGAACGCCATGATGCAGTCGCCGATGAACTTGTCGAGCGTACCTTGGTTGGCAAAGATCACCGTCACTTGCCGACTAAAGTAGTCGTTCAGGAGCGACATGATGGTCTGCGCGCTGGCTTTGCCGGACATCGCGGTAAAACCACGGATGTCGGAAAACAGCACACTGATCTCGCAGGTCTTACCGGCCAGCGTTTCCTCATTGAGTCCCTGCTGTGCCAGTTGCTTGACGACCAGCGGATCAAGGAAGCGACCGAACAGATCGATGGTTGCCTCGCGTTCCTCTCGTTCCTGCATGTAGCGCAGCACAGTCCCGATTGCGAGCAGCAGACCACCCGCAAGCAGCGGAGACACCACCGGCACCAGCCACTGCCGGGTCATCGCCAGCGCGCTGAGAGACAGCAGACTCCCGGTGGCCACCGCAAACTGGAGCACCGTCCGTTGCAGTCTCGCTTCGTGCAGCAGACGCCACCACACTCCTGCGAGCAGCAACAGCCCCAGCAGCAGTCCCACCACCGAGGAATGGTGTAATTGGTTGTGATTTTTGAGGTTGTCGATGGCGGTCGCAAGGATGTACGGCCCCGAGTATTGCGTCCCGAGCGGCGTCGGTCGCAGATCATGCAGGCCTGCGGCGGTGGCACCAATCAGCACAATCTTACCGGCCAGCGACGGCTTCTTTTCGCCACGCTGCGCGCTCTGCCACAAGTCAGCGTAGCTCAGCGTCGTATACGGCTGGCTGCCTCGTCGCCAGTCTAGTCGCCACAGCAGCGCTTGATCAGGCGGGGCCAGCGCGGGACCAAACCGCAGATCACGTGCCAGCACATACGGCATGGACAGCAGCGACCAGCCATCGAGTTGGGTCACCAAGCGGTAATGGCGGGCTCGACCATCGCGATCGGTCTCGAAGTTGACCAGCCCCAGCTTCCAGTGTTCGGGGTTGCCCATCGCGGGCAGCAGCAGGTTGGCGTGGGCATCAGGCTGTGCGGCCCCCGTTCGATAGACTGGCAAGCTCGCTGGATAGCTGTCCAATCGCCGCGCCTGACTGCGGTCGACACTGTTCATGAGCAACGTCGGCAAGTAGAGGTTCTTTTGACGGCCCATGACCTCCGCGAAGTAGGCGTCGAAGTCTGGACGCAGCACGTCCGGCTCGCTAAACCAGATGTCGAACACCGTCGCACGCACGTCCTGTGCCTGGAGCCACTCGACCAGCTCGGCATGGGTCGCCCGTGGCCACGGCCAGCGACCGGCGACCGGGGTCATCGCTTGCAGGCTGTAGTCGTCGATTCCAACCACCACGATGTCGGGGTCACCGACCTCTAGACTGGCTCGCCACCGCGTGAGCCGATCCAGCCACAGGAAATCCAGCGGCATCAGCACCGGCAAAAAGAGCAGCACCCCGAGCAAACCACCGCAGACCAGCGTACAGAGGGTCAGCCACAATCGGTAATGGCGGCGGATCTGCGCACGGCTTTCAGCAGGGGAGGTTGGCATACGGAGAGCAGGCAGCACGCCCACTTTCGCCATTATGTCAAAAGCTGCGGCCGAGATCCGGTGTTAGTTTGGCGACCGAGCGTTACAATCGAGGCAGAGGCGAACCATGAAGCTGACTTTTCTGACCTACAACGAATATGTGGACCCTCAGGTTACGCAGATTCTGAAGCAGCTCTCCATCGACTACTACACGCGGTGGGAACAGGTGAAAGGGAAAGGCCATGACACAGAGCCGCATACCGGCTTCGGTCGTCATGCCAGCACCAACGTGGTGTTGATGATCGGAATTCAAGACGAATCCGTCCTCCCTTCCCTGATCTCCGCAATCCGCGCCGCGAACACCACAGCCCGGCGCTCAGATGAACACATTCGGCTGTTTCAAGTACCGATGGAACTGATGGTGTAGCGACCACCCCACGGCGAGCTGATTGGCAACGGGCAGAACCAGCGCTTAGCGGTGTCTACGGAACGAAGCTGGGCCAACTGGCCGTTGCTGGCCCTGCTGCGCGACCATGGCAGTGTTTTCGCTGGTGGCTAGGCGGATTGCGACAGAAGATATTGTTCGATCGCGGCCACGGCGCAGCCT
>CALLYL010000776.1 GCA_937859535.1 uncultured Myxococcales bacterium | reverse complement strand
GGATCGTGCTCGGCGACTTCTTCCAGCAGCGCCGGATCGCTGATCTTCTTGAGCGCCAGCCGCCGCACGCGGGCGTCTTTGTCACGGCGTACCACGTGCCCAAGCTCCACGACATCCTCAGGTGTCAGGCTCTTGACAGCGTCAATGCGAATGGCCGGGTCGCTGTGCTTCCAGCGGGGTCGAAAAAGGTCAAGGAATCCCATCGTTTAGCGCTCCGTAAACTAGGACGAAATATACACGATTCGCTCCACCGCTCAGGGACTTGCAGCGCCCGAGTCGAACCAAAAACACCTGTAAGGTTTGTGCAGCGACAGTAAGGAAACGCTCAGGCGGTTGGTATATGATGAGGCCACTTCGCAAAGCCTTCCAAGGACCGACCTGTCCCATGCGCTCATTACTTCTCTCGACGCTGCTCTGTGCCATCCTGTGGCAAACCGGCTGTAAAGCAAACTACCCAAACTGCGAGGCTGACTCGGACTGCCCAGGCCATGCCGAGGGCCGCGAGTTCTGCGTAAACGGCAAATGTCAAGCCTGTCGCCCGACGGGAAATGACTGTGGACCTGGCAAAGCCTGTAACGCTGGTCGCTGCGAGGCAGTACCCGGTTGGTGCGGCAAACACAGCGACTGTCCGTCTGGCCTTTGTGAGCAAAACCGCTGCGTCGCCTGCAAAAACGACGGTGGCTGTCCCGCTGGTGGCCGCTGCAACGCCGGTCGCTGTGAGCCAGACAACCGCAAGGCTTGCAAGACCAGCGATGAGTGCGCCGAGACCGAAGACTGCATCGCCGGACGCTGCACGCCC
Source organism: uncultured Myxococcales bacterium (assembly GCA_937859535.1). Lineage (GTDB taxonomy): Bacteria > Myxococcota_A > Polyangia > Palsa-1104 > JAEUJZ01 > JAEUKA01. The sequence goes on along the minus strand of CALLYL010000776.1, from coordinate 4,763 downwards.
GCTTCTGGCAAGCGCTACGGTGCCGATCAGTGCAACCTCCAGACGATCTATTTCGGCAGCGATCAATTCGATTTGTCGTCGGTGAATACCCCGGTCGTGGATGCTGATGCCGAGTGCATCAAAAAGGTGGGCAGGCCGGTCAACGTCATTGGCTACACCGATCCGCGTGGCACCGTGGAATACAACCTGTCACTGTCGGAAAAGCGAGCGCAGGCGGTCAAGCGACGGCTTCGCGATCTGGGCATCCCGGAGGGCAACCTGGCGACGGTGCCTCGGGGCGAGCTGGATGCGTCCGGCAGCGATGAGTCGAGCTGGGAAAAGGATCGCCGGGTGGAGGTAACGTTCCGATGACAAAGCCAGTGGTGCTGCTCGCGCTGGGACTGCTTTCTGCGTGCGTCACGACCGATGAGGGTCGAAAGATGCAGGACCAGATCCTGGAACTTCAGCAGCGCTCGCTCAAAAACGAGCTGGGTGGGGTCGAGCTGAAGAATGAAATCCAGAAACAGGCCGATGATCTCCGTCGTCTCCTCGACGAAGCCAAGCGACTGACGGTGAGCCTGGCCGACGCCTCGCAGAAAGCCGAGCGAGTACAGCTCGATATTATGCAGGTGCAAGGCAAGTTTGACGACATCCAGAAGCAGATCGAAGGCTTGCAGCGCAGCTTCACCGACTACCGCAACCAATCGGACAGCAAGCTCGGGCAGATCAGCAGCACCCTCGCCAAGAACCCGCCGCTTCCCGAGAGTCCCGACGCGCTGTTTAGCGAAGCTCAAGGGCACTATCAGGCGGGTCGTTATCCCGAGGCACGCTATATGCTCGATGCCTTTGTGGCGCGCTATGCCACGGACAGTCGTGCCGCTCGGGCCCAAGCGATGGTCGGCGACTCACACTACGCCGAGGGCAAGTATCGTTACGCGATCTATGCCTACACCAAGATCCTCGACAACTTCCCGCGCAGCGATGAAGTGGAGATCGCGATCTTCAAGAACGGCCAGTCGTTTTTGCAGCTCAAGTTCTGCAAGGAAGCGCGAGCCTATTTCGAGCAGTTCATGAGTCGCTACCCGAAGAGCAAGTTCCGCAGCGAGGCCAGCGAGCGACTCAAGGAGATCTCGCAAAAGGCCAAAGACAAAAACGCCTGCACCACCTCGTAACTGCGAATCGTCTCCCCGGCCGCTTGAACAGGGCTCAAGGGGCTGGTGGTTCTTCACCCAAGGTGTCTCGTTGAGCACGGTGGTCGTCGTCAATCCTTCGGCAGCAGCGGGCCGTGTTGGCAAGCAACGACCGAAGCTTCGCCAAGCCATCGAAACCGCGATCGGCCCCTGTCGTTTCTTAGAAACCACACGCCCAGGACACGCTCCGCAGCTTGTCCACGAGGCGATTGCGGGCGGGGCGACACGTCTGCTGTCACTCGGCGGCGATGGTACACACCATGAAGTCGTAAACGGAATCATGGCGCATCCCGACGGTGGAGGTGTCACTTTTGGCATTCTTCCAGTTGGGACGGGCGGCGACCTGAAACGAACGCTGGGTGCCCACTCGCTGCCCGACGCGCTGCGCGCTGTGGTCGAGGAACCGGTCCGTGCAGTGGACGTCGGACATGCTCGCTTTTTCGACGATCATGGACATCCCACCGAGCGCTGGTTTATCAACATCGCTTCGTGCGGCATCAGTGGGCTGGTTGACCGATTGGTCAATTCCACCAGCAAGCGCCTCGGTGGCAAGGTCTCGTTTTTTCTCGGTACGGTGCGGGCGCTCGGACGCTATCGGCCGACCATGGTCGAGGTGATCGCGGACGGACAAAGCCTTGGCCACCATGAAGCCATGATGGTGCTCGTCGGCAATGGTTGCTTCGCGGGCGGCGGCATGCAGTTTTGTCCTCAGGCCAAGCTAGATGACGGACTGCTCGATCTGTTGATCGTTCCAGCGGCACCACTTTTGCCTTCGCTGCTGCGGACTCGCCACCTGTATCAGGGAACCCTCTCGGCGGTCGACGGTGTCATCAGCGCTCGGGCCACTCAGGTCACGGTGCGTCCGCTGGCGGAAGCTGCGCAGCTATTGCTGGACCTCGACGGGGAATCGCCCGGGACGGCCCCGGTCACGTTCTCCAACCATCCCAAGAAGCTGAAGCTGGCCGGTTGGAAGCGCCCGACTCCTGAATGCGTCGCAACGGGGTTCCCCTCGCGGCCTAGATTGCCGTAACATGGCCGCCGATGTCGCAAGCAGGTTCAGGTCATGCCGCCGGTGCTTCCTATCGAGGGGAGTTTCCCGTCGCATTTGGCCGCTACCTTTTGCTCAAGCGACTGTCTCGCGGTGGGATGGGCGAAATCTTTCTGGCCAAAGTGGGAGAAATCCAAGGCTTCGAAAAGTTCGTCATCATCAAGAAGATCCTGCCGCAGCTCGCCGCCAACGATGACTTCATCACCCGGTTTATCGACGAGGCGCAGGTCGCCATCAAGCTAAACCACGTCAACATCGCCCAGGTCTTCGAGGTCGGGCGTGTCGACGGTGAATACTTCTTGGCGATCGAGTATGTCGATGGCCGCGATGTACGGCGGCTGCTACGGCGCTGCCGGGAATCGGGCACACGGCTGCCGGTCGATCTGTGCCTGCTCATCGCTCGCGATCTGGCCGCCGGACTGGCCTATGCACACCGTCGCACAGTGGCCAAAGGGCAAGCGCTGGCGCTGGTTCACTGCGACATCTCACCGCCGAACGTCATGGTTTCGTACGAGGGTGAGGTCAAGATCATCGACTTTGGCATCGCTCGCTCGGCGCTGCGCACGGCGGACTCGAACCCAAACATTGGCTTTGGAAAGTTCGGTTACATGGCCCCCGAGCAGCTCATTCGCGGTGGTGTCATCGACCGACGTACCGACATCTACGCAGCGGGTGTGGTGCTGTACGAGCTACTCACCGGCGAGCGCCTGTATCAGTTTCCCGAGGGCACCGACTACCGCCAGATGGCGCGTACGGTCTGCCAGGGTCACTACTTGGCTCCGTCGTCCCGCGACAGTCGTCTCGACGCATCGATGGATGCAATCCTGGCCAAAGCGCTGGCGGTGCGGCAAGAAGACCGCTACCAAATGGCCGAGGAGTTCCGCGACGCGCTCCAGCACAAGCTGTACTCGCTGAACCCGACGATCTCAGCGGACCGCTTGGCGAAGGTCATGGACGAGCTGTTCTCAACCGAGCGGCAGTCCGAGTCCGATGAGCTGGCGCAGATGCGAGCGGTCGATTCGTCGGCATTCAAAGAAGAGCTGGTCGGGGCCGCCGGTCACACCGTCACGTTTGCCCGGGCGCTGGAAGAGGGACAGACCGACAACGATCCGACGACGGTCACGCCGCAGGTCGATGAAGAGGCCAAGACCCGGATGGTGGCATCGGGTCGCGTCGAAAGCAGCGAGGCCGCCGCCGGCTCGCTCAGCTTGACACCGAGCTATCAGCAGACCTCTCCCAATCGCAAGCTGATTGGGGTGCCGCTGCTTCTTGGGCTGCTGGCTTTTGGCACGGTCGTTGTTCTGGGACTCGTCTTGTGGCCACGCGGCCAGACCGAGCGCATCGATCGGGACTCGACTCCTGCTCCGCAGAAACCGGTCGTCGAAGCACTGCCGCCACCGGTCGCACTGCCGGATCTGGCGATGGTGGTTCCGCCGGCTCTCCCGCCTGAGGTGGTCAAACAGCCGCCACCACGTAAGCTGGTATCCAAGCCCATCACGACGGTGAGCAAGCCGGTCAAAGAGGTGCTGGCCCCGGAACAAGTCGACCGCAAGTTCCAACAGGTCAAGGCCGAGTACCTGGAATTTAAGCGCAACTTCGGAGCGCGACTCGAAGAGCACTGGCAGCAAATTCTGTCGGAAATTGCGCTGGGAAGACGTGACCAGCGCGTCTCGGATGCGCTCGATCTGCTTCGCAAAGAGATGAAGTCGGTCCGCGAAACCAGCGCGCAGCAGAAATGACCTGACTGCGCTACCTCGGTCGATACCCGACGTCTTGTATATGAATCATATAAAATAATTCATATATAGACATCCTCTACCGTCGAGAGGCAATCGCTCGGCGTCTGATTCTTGTATTCCGAAGTATGTGGATTCGCACGCGACAGAGTCTGTCAGCGTCTGGTAAGGAACGCCGATGCGCTGGGAGTGAGGCGTTTAGTTGTTCTGAGCGCCCGCGTTGATCCAAGCAGTAATGGTCAGAATCTGTCCAGAGGACAGAGGCGCACCGGGAGGCATCTGACCCCCAACAAAGCACGAACCCGCACCGTTTACCTTCATCACCACGTAGCTGTTATTGGCTTGGCTGGCGACGATTCGTTTGGTGGTGGCACAGTCCACGCTGTTTACGCCCACCGTCTGTGCATAGGCCTTGCCAGCACTCAGGTCCAAGCTATGAGTGGGCGACGCGCCGCCATGACAACCAGCGCAGCTATTGCTTAGCAAGGGCTGCACGTTGGCCGCAAAGGTCGGAGTGAGCGCCATCCCACTCCTTTCTTGGGTGTTGGTGGTCGCGTTGCCGGATTCATCCACCGCTCTTACCACAAAGAAATAGTTGGTGTTGGGAGTCAGAAAGTTCACCTGATAGGAGGTCACGCCAGGATTGGTGGTGTAGCTCGGGTTGGCATAGTTTTCTCCCCCCGCCGTCGTCGCTTGATAGACTCTGTACACGATCTTTGCTGCCGCAGAGGCATTGTCCGAAGCCGCCGCCCACGTCAGATTGATCGAGTTGCCCGATACCGTCGCTCCGGTGACTCCACCAAAGGTCGG
>CALLYL010000775.1 GCA_937859535.1 uncultured Myxococcales bacterium | reverse complement strand
CACATCGGTCGGTGTTCCTTTCGACAGGCTATAAAGCCGAGCTGGAACGCCCTGCTCTTCCAACTGGAGCCCTCGCAAACCGCCTTTGGCCGTGACCGCAAACTTGCCACTCGATTCCGGCGACACGATCAGTACATCCGCCTCGACCAGTGCTCGATCAATGGTAGTGCCCGTCGACGCAGGCAAAAACCCGAGCAGCGGATCGATTTGAAGTGGGCGAAGCTTTAGCTCCAGCTTGCGCAGCACCGTCCACGGCGCGTCGAGCTTGAGATCACGAGGCATCGGCCCGACCACCATCCCCAGGTGGAAGTTCTGCGACAACGTCAGAATCGCCATATCCAGCGCCAGCGTCGTCGGTCCAAAGAGCTGACCGTCTGTGATGGAAAAATCAATCGCGCCAATCTTCAGCGGCGGAGCCGGCTTCGGTCCTGACAAATCGTGGAAGAGAACCTCGGACTGCTTCAGCGCGGCCCGCTCGATAAAAAGGCCAGCCAGCCGGTCGATCTGCGCCTGGGTCAGCGGGGTGTCATCCTTCGGCTGCGTCGCCAGGGTATCGAGCACATCCTCATACGACAGACGCCCCCCGGACAGCCGTACCACCTGGACTTTGCCATCGGAGATTTCGACCTGAGAGATGACAACCCGGCCTCCCAGCGACGCCAGAGCCGGCCACACCTTGACCTCGGCCGCGATGGTGCCGATCTGCACGAGCGGCTCTGCAAGCACGCCGGTTTTGCCAGGCTGACCGTGGATTTTCACATCGGCGATGCGCAGACGAACCCGTGGCAGCAGCCGCAAGCTGACCGTGCCGACCGTCACCTCGCGCCCGATTTTCTTTTGGACGTCGGGGAGCGCGGCGACGACTCGACTCCGCACCAACGACCCCAGGTCCACGGCGAAACCAACGACCAGCACCACGGTTAGCAGCGTCAGAAGCAAACCTCCGACGGAAAGAACCAATATCTTGGGCCAGCGACGCGGTGACCGGATCGGCGCGGCAGTCGGGGCTTGCGGGGTGTCCGTGGACATGACTTTCATACTCCTCTTGAAAGCAGCAGGCTGCGATAGAGACGCAGCCGGAAGGCGGGCGCGTTACCGCTGTCGTTAGTCGTTGATGACCAGATCGACTTTCTGACCTTTTGCAACCTTCGTGCCAGCCGCCGGGCTCTGCCGGAGGATCGCACCATCTGCCGCATTGTCGTCGGTGCCTTTGCGAATATCCCCGAGCACAAGTCCGAGCTGTTCCAGCATCTGCCGGGCCCCGCCGACGGTGCGCCCTTTCAGAGACGGGATTTCGACTTGTTCTTGGGCTTTCGAGACGACCAGGCTCACCGGCTCGCTCTTGCGCAGCTTCTCACCTGCGGCTGGCCTCGTCGAGATCACCTGACCCGGTGGAATCGTCGCAGAGATTTCTTCCGTCACGGTCCCCAGTCGCAGGCCCGCCACCTGAAGTTGCTGTTCGGCAGCGGCCACTACTTGTCCGACCAGTGCCGGAACGGTCGACAACTGGGGCGGAATGGCAATAAAGGCGTGGACCTCACCACCATGGGTCAGCCGTGAGCCTTTGAGCGGCTTTTGCTCGAAGAGAGCCCCCGTCTGCACCTTGTCGCCATCGGGAATCTTTTCTCCGTCGAGTACGAGGAGCAGCCCGAGCGGCTCGGTGATCGCCCGCGCCTGGTCCGTCGTCAGCCCCGACACTTGCGGAACCTCGACAGTCACAACCGGCAGCTTGGGGGTTACGTAGAGATGCATGACCACCACGGTGGTCGCACTCACCACGATGCTTAGGAGGGCTGAAGCGACGAATTGACCTACCGACATGCCTCTAGGGTATCAAAAAAGCACGCCGTTCCACGCTAGAGTCGGCAGCACCCGTCAGAACAAGATGGGAATGTCGACTTGTAGGGTGTGGTATTTGCGGGTCGCCAGCAAGCCAGCAAGCCCAGGCTCATAGGCCAGCGCGGGCCGGAGCCAGCGACCACCGGGGAGCTTGATGTGAAAACGAGGCCCGACGGCCAGCGATAGATTCTGACGTAGACCTTGCACCGGCAGCCCCTTGTCGGCGTTGGCCTCATCGGCCACCACGGACTTCGGATCACTGAGCCAGCGCTGATAGCGAACCTCGGCCCCAAACGACAGGAAGTTGGCGAGGAAATAGCCAACGTGCAGACCTGCCGTGAAGTTGACCTTGTACACATCGACGTTGGCGGCTTCGTTGCGAACACGGAACAGCTCGAAGAAGGTGACCTCGGCCTGCACCGTCAGTTTGTGGCCGATGTACGCGAGGTCCAGTCCCTCAAGAAGCGCCCAGTCGTTCACCGCGAACATGACGTTGTCCATCGCGGATCGCGAAAGCAGACCGGCAGGGGCTTCGGCACCACTTGCCCCCGGTTCACTCGTAGCGCTCACACCAGAGCCGACCGGAATGGTCGTCGCCGCAAACAATGAAAAGCGAAAGCTGTCGGCAAATTTGTGAGAGTAAAAACCGCCGAGCAGCATGTTGGTCGAAGCGACCCCGCACTTGGTCAGCGTCGTCTTCGGCTGCATCGTGGTCGGATCGACCGTGGTCTGGTCTTCGCAGTTGTCGGCCCCTGCTTCGTCACCCGTGATGCGCGGCGGACGATTCCCAACCACACCGAAACGAAAGATTCCCATCCACGAGGGATGAAAGCGATAGCCGATGGTGGGCAAAAATGCCCCGGTGAAGCCATTTTCGTACCGCTCGGGCTGACCTGCTGCGGCGATGTTCTGCTGGTAGAAAGCAAACACTGTGTCGAGGCGCAGTACCGACACTGGGACAATGGGACGGAGTCCAAACGGTAACGAGTAGGGTGCCGGTGAAGCGGCGGGCGGCGCAACGACAACGGGTGGCTGCTCCACCGGTGCCGGAGCCACTGGCTTGGGAGCGGGTGCCGGTGCCACGGAGTCTCCTCCCGGAGTCAGTGGATAAGGAGGAGGCGGCGGAATGTTGGTCATTGCCGACGGAGCCGGCACCAGCGCTTGATCGGAGCCGGGAGTCTGTCCCTGTCCACTCTGCGCAATCGCGGTTGGTGCCTCAAGTAGCGTCACGGCCGCAACGGCGAGCAGCGACGCAAAAGCGTTTCTATTGCTATGGAAGGTGGTCATCAAGATTCTCCTCGTCCAGCGTGCCGAAGGTGTCCATTCACAACCGTCGCCGTTACGCCGGAACGATCGCGATGTCGCAACGCTAGGCAGGAAGCAAGGTCGAAAGAGGAATCGACACTTCCTCATGCGGTGCGGAAGGACAGGTCATGGGCTCACTGTCATCAGCCAATTCGGACGATAGATCGGGGCCAATCACCGGAAGATGGCGGCCCATCTGCGGCATCTCCCAGCTCTGCTCGACAAAGTCCGCCTTGACCCACTCTGTAAGGAGCCCGGCCAGGCAGGCGAAGTACGGGTGGAAGGAGCGGTCCCTCAATTTGTCCGCAAAGGCACAGACCCAACGTCCCAGGTGATCTTGCATAAACGTCTGCCTGGCGGCACGGACTATTGTCACAGCCTCCGTAGACTCGGGAGAGGAGTCTTCAGAATGCAGCGCCTCCTTTAGACATAGGAATGCCGCAAACTCAAGCTGTGCACCGATGTGGTCAGGCACTTCTCCTTCACGACCACCGCTGCGGAGTCCGAACGCTTCGTAGAGTGCGGCAAGCTGACCCAGCCCCGGTCCGAGATCTCCCCCGGTGTAGGCGCGCTCATGCGGACTCACCGCGACCGCTTGTGCAAACAGCCGATTGTACTCTGCACACAGATCGTCATCGATCAGCGGTAGCAGTGCAGAGGCAATCTGCGATAACTCCGTTGGCGAATCCTGTTCCTCTAGGAATGCCTCGCGCAGCTCCTCTGTCTGTGGATATCGAAAGGCAGTCGCCAACAAGCGATACCCTTCGGCACGAAGCAGAGCCTTTTGATCCATCACGGCAGCACCACTTTCACAAACGGTGCCCAGTGTTTGCGTCCGCCTACGTTCTGATTGCCGCCATCCCACACGGCAAATCCCATCATCGCCTTACCGCTCTGGAACATCGGATTCGAGCGATCCGAGGACTGACGTGGCAGCGCCAGCACCACCGTCCACTTCCCGTCCTTCCACACCCCTTTGCCCTGCGCGTCTTGATAGGTGTGATCGGCAAGAGAGCCAAACCCTTCCGCTTGTAGTTCCTCAACCGGCCACTTGCGGAATATCTTGCTGACCGGATTCCCTGCCGCAACGCCTGGCAGATAGCGCCGAGCGTTGTCCGATTCAAACGCTTCACTGACGGGATAAGGCATGCCTCCCGAAACAAATGGTGGACGGTCCGAAACAAAGCCCGGATGGTAGTCCTGCACATCGGCACGACCGTGATCGACATCCCGCTGCCACACCGCTTTCCAGTGGCAGATGTAGACGGGGTTTGCCGGATCTCCCATCATCGGGTTGGTCTTTTCGGCGTCCCCTAGCGGAACTTCGACCGCCACACCATCGCTGAACTTGTCGATTTCTAGCTTCTCATCCAGCGTCGGATCATCCCACTCTAGCCGCACCGCCAGAAAGCGAGCATCCGCGAGCGCTCGAACCCGCAGCTCCTTCACGCTCTGCTTGATCAAGTTGGGATAGGCCACGGTCTGCGGAAGCACGGTCACCGCAGTCTCTGGCATGTTGTTCCAGGCAACAGAGAACGGATCGGACAACGGAACCTCGCCCACCGCCACGGCCCGGATTTCGCCTGTCAGCTTGGAGGTACCGACGTCATGTTCACCCGATGGACAGCCAGTCAGCGTACAAAGGAGCAGCAGCGCTGCGAAGGAATGTTTCGATGTCATAGCAGTACTCCTTGGCTCCTCAGGTGATGTTTAGGCGCACCACGCCATGCTTTTTATCGAAGATCTCTCGCGCAAAGAACGGCTCGGTAAACGGAACCCGCACCGCCTCTTGCGACATCCCGTCATAACCGACCGCATGATCTTTGTCGGTCTTGAACTTGTGGATGATCTTCGGCGTATTCCCAAACATTAGGAGTGCCGCCAGAAGCTGCTTATCCGCCGGTGCGCTGCGATACGTCTTCAGTGCATCCTCGACGCCCGGACCGAACATCTGTTGCAAAAACAGACGCGGGACGTGCAGCGGCGGAATGTAGTAGACGTTCGGCTCTGTTCCAAACTGCGGATACAGCGGCAGCGCGATCTTCTTGATGCGCACCAGATAGTCGATCGGGTTGTCCGCCTTCTCTTCCCCCGGTTTCGACAGAAAGCCCTGCAACCGGATCTTACCGATGCAAGTCTTCACGCACTGCGGCTGCTCGCCCTGTTCGATGAGCGGGAAGCATCCGATGCATTTTTCCGAAACCCGCGTGACCATGTTGTAGAAGATTTTCTTGTACGGACACGCCTTCACGCACTCGCGGTAGCCTCGGCATCGCGACTGATCGACCAGTACGATTCCGTCTTCTGGACGCTTGTAGATCGCCTTGCGCGGACACGCCGACAGACACCCTGGATAGGTGCAGTGGTTGCAGATTCGCGCCAGATAAAACATCCAAGTGTTGTGGATGTTCTGGAAGAACGCACCACGCTGCACATCGCCGGAACAGACATCCTCTCCCAAGTTCGGAGAGGTGTAGTCCTCTTCCTCCGGCATATATCCAAGCACCCGCTCTCCCGGAGGTGCCGCCTCGAAGATGGTCTTGCCGTTGTACTTTCCGTCCTGCCACTCCCCCGGACCCAGCATCTCGAGCAGCTTCACATCCCAACCGTGCGGGAAGAAGCCATAGGGCTTCGTCTCGACATTGTTGTAAAAGATGTGTTCCTGGCCTTTGCCAGCAGTCCAGGTGGTCTTACACGCCACAGTACAGGTCTGACACTCGATGCACTTGTTGGTGTCAAAGATGTACGCGATCTGCCGATTCGGTCGCGAGCCCTCATAGGGGTACTCCATCTCGCGGCCCAGTTGGATGTTCTCTACTTTGCTCATGGCCGCTCCCTCCTACTTGGTGGAAACAAACTCGCCCTTTAGGAATCGCTTCATTGCTTCAGTTTCATGACCCGGAGTGAGTCCCTTTTGCGCCGGTCGCCACAGACCTTTTCCGCCCATACCACCGGCCTCTGCGCGGGTGATTTTGACAAACGACTCACGCGGAGCTCCGGTTGGACAGTAGACATCTGGCTCGAACCCCTGCCCCACCTGCTGTGACATGGTGTTTTTGCGCACCATATCGTCGGTCATCATCGTCGGTTTGATGAAGCTGCGCGTGCAGCTCTGGTGACCGCCGTAACGGAACAGTGCTTGGTAGCCAGTCTCAGGATTTCGCGCCAGTCCATACTGGTTCGTTTCGTGGCCTTTGATCGAGCCGTAGGTCGCGCCGTACATGTTGTGCCACATTCGAGTGACCCCACGAGGCGTGCCCGGATAGAAGCGAAGCCGGACCAGGAGTCGACCGAGCTTCTTGTCCTCTGCGGTCGCTTTCTCCGGATTGCGGAACGGACGATCCTTCGGGTCTGCGTCGATCCAAACGTAGTCTCCGTCTTCGCATCCAAGTTCGCGGGCATCATCGGGATGGACCTCGACATAGCCTTCTGTCACGTACGGACTGCGCGGATCGTGACGCAGCATGTCGCCAAACGGGCCAAACCAGATCGCGATGATGTCGGTATCGACCGGCGTGGTATGCGCACCATGACGATACTTCGGCGTGTGGAACAGATACCGATACGTCGGATCTGCTTTTTGCAGTGGATGCTTGGTGAACTTCAGTTCATCCCAGGTCTTGACGACGTGACGAGCTTGCCGCGTATCGCCATCGAGCTGCTCCCGCGACACTCCGTACTGCTCAGGAGTCTTTGGATTGATCGCCGGGTGCGGCTTGGCCACGATCACGTTCGGTTCATAGAATGTCGAGTCGATCGGCTCGCGATGGATCGGCAGGTTCTCACCGGAATCACGGAACGCCTGCTCATCACGATACAGCTCGATTCGTCCAGTGCGCGTATACCAAGGCTTGTCTTCGTAGGCCTGCTCCCAACCGACGATCTTGGGATAGGTACGCGACAAAATGATCGTAGGAATTCCCTTCTTCGCGTTGTTTTCACACTCCAGGAAGTTGAGCCCGTGTGCCATGTTCGACATGTTGAACACGCGCTGGAGATAGGTATCGACCTGGCCTTCGTACACGAAGTGCCACATGTCATGGAAGCGCTTGTCCCCCGTCAGCTTCGCAAGAGCGGCAGCCACTCCGGCTGAACACTCGATGTCACTGCGCGTGTTGTAGATGCGATCGATCGGAGTGCGCGGAAACACCGAGATGAAGGGATTGGTCACGCTGGCGGTGGTATCGGGGTGCTTAAACTCGGCCCATGAATCAACCGGAAACACGACGTCCGCGTACTCACAGGAAGCCGTCCACCACCACTCGTTGACCACCACCATGTCGGTCTTGGGAAGGACATTCACCACCGTCTCGAAGTGACCTTTGGCATTGCCAATCAGGGAGTTCGAGTTCGACACCCAAATCGCCTTCGAAGGAGTCGGCATATGGGTCTTGCCGGTCAGGACTTCCTTGCCCATGTGCAAGATGTGATCAGAGTGGTTCCAGTAGTGAACCGACTCGAACTTCACATAGGACTTCGGACGCGATGGCTTGCTCGGATCCAACTCGACATCGAACGGGTTTTCCAGCGAGTACTGCGGCAGTCCGTTGAAGTACGCCGTGCGATAGTTGCCCGCATAGGAACCGATGTTTCCACCGACGAAACCGATGTTGCGGGTGAGCGATGCCAAAAAGAAGATCGTACGGTCCTTGAGGTCGTTGTTGAAGAACTGATTCGGACCCATTCCACAGGCGAAAAACGTCTTCTCTTTGTTCGCCGCAATCTCACGAGCCAGCGTAAGAATTCCATCCTTCGGTGCCCAGGTCATCGCTTCCACCGCTTCGGGTGCAAAGTTATCGATGACGTACTGTTTCAGCAGCGCAAACACGGGCCGACACTTCACGGTCTTGCCATCGGCCAACGTGACCTCGAACTCTCCTTCGAGAGCCGGTATCATCGCCCGCTTTTTGAACTTGCCGCCGACCTCATCACGCGACACCGCCTCCGGCTTCTTGCTCTTCTCATTCCAGATCACAAACGGCTCAAACTTGCCGAGCATCGCTTCGGGAATGAGCATGTCCTTCTGTAACAGAGCGCCTGGTGCCTTCTCGCCCTTCTTGATGGTCTGCGCCCCAAGACCGGTAGGAATCTTGATTCCCGCGACATCCTTGGCCGCCAGCCGTTCCATCGTATCCATGCGGATCAGCGACGGTAAGTCGGTGGTAGCCCGGACATACTCGGCGTCGTACAGATTCTCCGTAAGGATAACGTACGCAAAGCCGAGCGCCAGGGCAGGAGTCACACCAGGACGAACAATCAACGCCATGTCGGCCTTGTTCATCGTGGCCGAGTACTCTGCTGCAATCACCGCAACCTTGGTTCCCTTGAGCCGCGCTTCGGTAAGCCAGTGGGCATCCGGCATCTTGGTGGTGATCCAGTTCATCCCCCACACCACGATCAGCTTGGCATGCTCGGCCATCGACAGATCGCAGTCGACCGTCTGTTGTCCGGTGACCATCGGATGGCCCGGTGGCAGATCGGTATGCCACGTATAGTTGTCCCAGCCACGTGCCCCCAGCGCGTCATCCGGACCGACCTTGCGGACATGGGAATCCAGCAGGGCCAGTGTGTTCGCGAATCGATACTGCGCAAAGATTCGCGTCACCCCAAGCAGCGGCATGCCGCCACGCATCTTAATCACCTGCGTGCCAATTCCCTTGGTCGCTTCCACCATGTGGTGGTCGTAGCCTTGTGCGTCGAGCCACTTCTTGCCCTGCTCGCCACTATAGGAACTTGCAACGTTGTGCATTCCTTTGGCGACCAACGCAAAGGCATCGTCCCACGAGACCCGCACAAACGGCTCTTTGCCGCGCTGCAAGTACTTCAGGTCCAGCTTCCCCGTTGCCTGATCGCGAGGGAATCCGTCCTTGGCCCACTGCATAAAGCCCTTGCGGACCAAGGGATAGCGGCAGCGACGGTCTCCGTAGAAGCGACGGACCAGCGCCAGTCCCTTTTGACAACAGCGCGGATCCCAGCGATGAGACGACTTCATTCCTCCCAGATCCGCCGCCTCTCCGTATCCGAACGTGGGGCCGATACGGACAATCGTTCCTGAACGGACGTAGGCGCGCAGCAGACAGTTGTGGGTGTCGTTCGGCGCACAGGTAAACGTAAACGTCGAATCATAGGCGTACAGGTCGCGATAGATCCGCTCCCAGCCCCGATTGGGATACGCCTTGAGTGGGTTTTCCACGTTGAGCGGCTCTAGGAAGTTGAACGCCCAGCCTTTTTGGGCCACCGCTCCAGCAGCAACACCAGCCGAGGCTCCGAGAGCGGTCAAAAATGAGCGGCGAGAATACTTTGACGAAGACATGTTGCGCCTCACCTCACTTGGGGTTGTTCATGTCGCTGCCATATATTAGGCATTTATTATGCCTATTTTTTCGCGCAGCCATGGACCACAAGCCTCTGTTCCTTACGTGCCTGGTTTGATCAAACAAGCATTTTTAATGCCTATTTTAAGGCAAAAAAATGCAACCCTTACGCAGCTCACCAGCGCTCCAATAATAAGCATTGTAAATGCCTATTATTGGACACACCAATCACAAATCCATCCACCGCTGCCCGACAACTTCAGTCTCTCGGGCAAGCGCGTTTGCTTACTTCGCCAGGCCGCGCACGTGCGCAACCAGGGCGTTCACAACCTCGGTCTTCTCTGCAAGATCCGGATTGGGAGGCATCGCCGGGCTCTTCCCAACCGCACCACCACCGTTCTTGATGATGTTGGCCAGATAGTCATCCTTGACGGTGCCCTGCCAGGCTTTGTCTTGGAAATTGCGCGGCTTCGGGGTCAATCCCGCTGAGCCCGGCCCATCGCCAGCGCCCTGCGCACCGTGGCAAACCGTACAGCGGCTGGAGAAAATCTCTGCCGCCTCTTGCTTGGCAGCCGGAGAGATGGCAGGAACCGAACTTCCACCACTCTTATTGCAGGCAGAGGACACGGTCAGGGCAAATAGTGCAAATCCAGCGAGGACGATCTTGGGGGTCATGGGTTCTACCTCTTCAAGTTCTCGGAAGTCATCGGTGCCTTTTCGTCTTCGAACCGAGCAATGGCCCGCAGTGTTGTACGACGGAGAAACTCCGCAACACGCTCGCGTTCTTCGGTCCAGAAGCAGTGCGCCGGACAGTTACGTTCATCTGTGCATGCAGCGGTGCCCAGCATACAGCGACGCTGCACGATGGGATCATCGAATACCTCGCAGACCTCGAACAGAGTCACTTCTTCTGCCGGTCGTGCAAGCGACACACCACCACTTGTTCCACGCTGGGTGGTCAGGAACCCCTTCCTCGCCAGCGTGTGCACAATCTTGGCCAGATACGCGGGTGGGATTCCCGTCGCTTTGGCGATGTCGCGTACGAACTGCGCCCCTGGCTGCTTTTGGTAGCGGCTCAGGTGTCCGAGAGCGGCGATCGCGTATCCAACCGTCTGACTCAGCATGTCTACGGCCATTAGGCGACTTAACGACCATGATGTCAATTGATAAGTTTATCTTTTGATAACCATGTCGTTTTATCACTTGTGCACCTTCCTCCGGGGCTAAACCAGTCTGCGCAGCTACTGATTGACCGGCTTGGCACGAGTAGGAAACGATGCGCCGCACATGAGCAACCAGTCGCTCAATCCCAGAGGAAGGAACACGATGACAAGAAGCACCATGACGACCATCAGCCTGACGCTGAGCTGCGGGCTGTGGCTCGGTTGCAATCAACCGCAGAGCGGAGAGGCGGGACAAGCAGGCATGCGGGGCGAGGCGGGCCTCCCAGGTGATAAGGGCGATAAGGGCGATAAGGGCGATAGGGGCGACACCGGCCCAATGGGACCGATCGGCTTGACCGGCACCAAAGGGGAAAAAGGCGACACCGGTCCGCAGGGCGCAACCGGGATGACTGGTCCGCAAGGTCCGACGGGAATGACTGGTCCGCAAGGAGCAACCGGGGCCAAGGGCGATCCGGGTGCGCCCGGCAGCGTTGGGGCCAAGGGCGACAAAGGCGATCCCGGCCCGCAAGGTCCGACGGGAGCCCCCGGCTCTGGTGCCTACACCGAAGAGCTCGGCGGGTTCGCTGGCTTCACCACCGCAACCTACACCGGAGCCGTCGCCAACGGACGAGCCGGGATGCACGCCAAGTGCGCCACCGAGTTTGCGGGATCCCACCTGTGCCACGCCGCCGAATACACGCTATCGGACTCGGCCACCACCATCCCTGCTGGCGGCGCGTGGCTCGACCCGAGCAGCTCTCTCGGCACCAGCGTTACCAACCTTGGTCTCCCCGGCAGCGGTCGCTATATCTACGGCTACACCTGCGCCCATTGGAACGACGCTGCGGCGAGCAAATACGGCACCTATCTCACCACCGCTGGCAACATCCTCGATGACACGGGCTGCAACGTTTCGCGAAGCTTGGCCTGCTGCAACTCGGTCCGCAAGACCCGCTTTGCGGGCTTCACGCCAACGACCACCAACGGCAACGTCAATGGGCGCCCGAAGATGCACGCGATGTGCGCGACCGCCTTTGCCGGGTCTCACCTCTGCCATGCCGCCGAGTACATCCGAGCCACCTCAGCCACCACCATCCCGGCGAGCGGTGCCTGGATCGATCCCAGCACAACTCCTAGCACCAGCTTCACCAACCTCGCGCATCCCAGCAGCGGCCGCTACATCTACGGCTACACCTGTTCCCACTGGAGCGATGCTGGGGCCAGCAAATACGGCACCTACATCGCGACCAGCGGCAACATCCTCGACGACAGCGGTTGCAACGTGAGCCGAACCGTCGCCTGCTGCTACTAACTCCCCCGAGCAGCACAGACCGCGAGCCATTCACTCGCTGCGCGGTCTATCGAACGTCTGCGTTCCAACAGCCGCAAAATCCTGGGGTGAGTGAAGGGGCTCGAACCCTCGACGACCGGAGTCACAGAACAATTAAAAGCGGACTGCACTGGACTTGGCGTGTCAAAAAGTTCGTCAAAAAGCGCCCCAATCGGCCCGAGGAGCGCGCAAGCCGTAGTGGGGTATGTGCCATAAGTCTACTTACGGAACGCCACGCTTGAGAGCGCGGGCGAGCGTTGCAAGTGGAAGCTTTAGCGCGACCGAGATCGCCCTAAGTGATTTGGGAGGCTCCTCACCGCGCATGGCTCTGGCCTTGGCGAGCTGCGCGGCCGTCATTCTGCGGGGTCTGCCCCATTCTCCGCCCTTGGCCTCTACTCGCTCTCTGGCGGCCGCTTGGCGTTCGCGCCTGGCATGGTTCTCCATCCTTGCAGCCCAAGCCATGAGCGCGATCAGAGGCTCTGCAAGTGGGCCGGATAGGTCGAAGCCATCGGAGCAGGTGATCAGCTCGCATCCGTGGGCGCGCAACTCTTCGACCAGTTCGAACGTGTCACGGATGCCGGAGCGAGTAAGCCGGTCGAGTCTGAAGACGTAAAGCCGCTTTACCTGTCCCGATTTCACCGCGAGCCGTAGCTGGTCGAGCTGCGGCCGGGCAAGCTGCGAGCCGCTCCGCTTTTCCTCGAAGAGTTGCGGGCTATCACCGCGCAGCTTCGCCTGTGCATCGATGGCGTGAAGCTGTAAATCGTAGTGCTGACCGCGTGACGAGACGCGGATGTAAGCCGCTGATAACAAGATCCAACCGGTATCACAGCGGTCTGACAGCGCCCAAGCCGTTAGGTATCGATCGCGCTGAATACCGGCACCGCGTCGAGAGCTGCGCGGGCGGTGGGCTTGTCGGTGATCGGTGGCGTCTTGTCCGAAAAGAGGTACCAGCGGGTGCCCTCGATACGTCCCCAAATGCCGCCAAAGTCTCTTGGCTTGCGCTGCTTCTTGAGGACCGCGCTAGCGGTCTTCTCCGTGAACTGCTTTTTCTCGTCCCATTCCTCTTCGACCCACGCGGATATCTGACGGGATCGGATGTCAAACGCAGGCTTCACTTCGCCGGTAAGAAGCTTTTTCGCTAGAGCGCGGCTTGCGGCCGTAGGTGGTTTTGCGGTCGAAGCATAACGGCTCACGCCGTCCTTTACTCTCGGACCATAGCCAGCGCCGGCCGTCAGGCGCACAAATAGCGTTTGATTGCGTCGCCGCGCTGTCTGTATCGCGAGCCAGCCTATTACAACTCGTGCGCCTTCGTCGCTGGTCTCACTTTGGAGCATCCGAGCGAGCGCAGTTTCGTCGTCCTCTGCGTCGGGAGGAATTGGCCCGCCGGCTGGCGGGGCGCCTGGTGGGGATGAAGGCTTTGGGGGTACGGGTCGGCCCGGTTCGGGAGGCTCCGTAAGAGCCAGGGCAAGGCCGCCAAGAACGCCAAGGCCGATGAAAAGCCCGATCTTGGCGTCCTTGCGCATTAGTTGTACACGGCGACCCAGAGCTTGAGTCCAGGCGTACCGACTACGCTGATCGTGGTGTCATCCCACCCGGTGATGAGCATGCCAAAGTGCGGGTCTGTGGTTTCGACGCCATCGGCATCCCAACCAATCACAGAGACTTGGCGCGGTGCGCGCAGCAGTCCGTGTGCCTGGTCGAGCTGACCGCTCACCGGGATTTCGAGTGTGAGAATAAACGGCGGCTCGAACATTCGATCGAGCATCGCCGCGAACTCGAGATCCTTGCTGGTCCAGCTCCCCAGACGCTTGATGCACGCGGTCGCCGTTTCGAAAAACAGCGTCTTGTACTGCAAGCCCGGAAAGCTGCTCCGCTTGTACGTAGTCACCAGCGAGGCGACCGTGCGAATGAATCCCCCCTTGGGCGACGGCTTGGTCGATGGGTCTTCTTTTGAGGCTCTTTTGGTCACGGGTAGCTCCTAGTCGAAAGACTCGGTGACGGGGATCACGATGATGTCGAACTCGACGAGAAAGCCGTTGGCATTGTCAGCCGTCAGCGCAAGCTGAGAGTTCGTGACGCTCAGCGGCCGCAGGTTTACGTTTCCTGCGGTGCCCTTCGGCTGAATCACTACCAGCGGTGGCGTGTTGTACTGCGCGCCAAACGCGATCACGCACAGGCTGCTGCCGCCCTGGTAGGGGCCGGTAAAGTCCGCCGACAGGTGAATCGTGCGATCCACTGAGCCGGGGAGAATCGTCGCCGTGACGTCGACACCTTGCGCCGAAATGGTCGGCACTGCGGTTCGATGAATGCTTGCTTGCGCGGCCGGTGCGGGCTGCTGAATGACAACCGGTGCCGGCGCGGCTTTGGAAGTGAACGCGGACAGCATCGAAACGAGCGAAACAGGCGAAGATCCGCCCTGATCAACGCGTTTGAAAGCCTCGCGGATGGAAGAGTCCAGGGTCGCAAGGTCTTTGCGGATCCCATAGACATGGTCGGCAAGGAGTTGCACGAAACCACGCGCCTGTGACGGGCGGTCAATCGCGAACTCGGTGCCGTCGTATTTGATCATGCTCGGCATGTTCTTGGCTCCAGCCCTCCGACGGATTCGGAGGGCTCAATGACGGTGGTTGGGAACTAGAACAGCGCGCCGCCAGATGCAAACAGCATCACCATCACGATGATCAGGATGCTGCTGTTATTGCCGCCGCCGCCGCCACCAAAGCCGCTCGACAGAAGCGGCACCAGCAGACCGATGAGCAGTTGCTTTCGAAGTGCCGCATACGCAACGGTCGACGCGTCGACGTGACGCTTCACCACGTCTTCCACCTTGACAGTGAAGTCGCGAAGCACGTTGTAATCGGCTGCCGTTGGCTGCGCTCCGATTTGCGGTGGCACTGCCAGCGCTTGCAGCTCGGTTGCAATCGCGGTTGCTCGTGCGTTGGCGTCCGTCAAGCCGGGCAGCGTGGTGATGAGTGGCAGCATCATGCCGATGAGCTGGGCGCTCTGGTCAGGCTGCTGCTGCACCGGTGGGCCCCACTGGCCATAGGTTCCGGGCTCTGGAAGATACTGCTGGTTGTACATGGTCGCGGTCTCCTCGCGCTCTTCGGCGCTGTTTAGTAGTAGCTAGGGGAAGAGCCCTGAATGGCTCTCGACAGCTCAGCAAGGTCGATTTCGCCCCAGGGTCCACGGATCACAATTCCAGTTCGTCGCCGCTGCCGGTACCAGGGCGGCGGAGCTGGTCGATAGCCCCCTCGGAATGGACCGGGAGCGGGCTGAACCACCACCGGTGGCGGAAATCCGTTCGGATTGCCACCATTTGGGGGCGGCGGATTGACGATGACAACCGGACCGGGCCCGGCGTTCGGGTTTGGTACGTAGGGCGGCGCTGGTCGCACAGGACCGGGAGAATATGGCGACGGTGCGTTGGTGCCGCTACGAACTACCCAGGCCCGCTCCAGTCCGGCCGCCCTATCGGCCCGACCTTGCGCGAACCAAGCTTGATAGCCGTCGAATCGGGGAGCCGAGTTGCCGTAATAGCCATCGTCATACGAAAGACGCTCTTCATCGGTGCTGGCACCCTGGGTGCCGCCAAGGAAGTTCCGCTTTCCTTTGGCGGCGTACCCGTCCCGCTCGCCGATGTCGTAAAAAAAGGAGTCAATCGAGGCTGGCGCGCTGATCGTGGGACGCGTGTTCTTTCTTCGCGCCTCGCCATTCGCCCACCCGAATTCGTAGGATTGAAATGCTTTGTCGCCGGTGATCACTGGCCGCTCCTTATCTCGTCTGCCGCTTGCCGAAACTCGGCGTAAGTCGGCGAAAATCGAAAAGCCTGCTTGTCGGGAACCGTCGGCAACGCGAGGAAGTCGAGGTCTCCCTCCGACTTGGCCAACCACTCTTTGCGAATCGCTTCGCGCTTGAGCTGGTCGGCGCGGTTGAGGTTGGGAACATCCGGGCCCGCTTCAATGGATACTCCACGACGGAGTTGCAAGCCCTCGTAGCCAGGCAGGATCTGGTCTGCCGCTCTTCGCGCTTTGCTTGCGTCGGCCCCTCCGTCGACGGTTTCCCGACGTAGCCAGCCGTAGAACCAATCGGAAGCTTTGAGCACTACGCCGCCCAATACTGGAATCAGTTTCGAGACGGCGACTTGTAGCTGTCTAGCGACGTTCTGAAACTCCCGAAGATCCTTCTGTTCCTCTTCATTGCGTCGGAGGCGTTCCGCCTCGTAGGCGGTAAACTCTTTGCTGAAGGCCTCGTCCTCCTTCAGTCGCTTTGGGATCGCTCTCATCGCCGCGAGGAAGTAGGCGCGGAGTCCTACTGTAGCGTCAGCGGACTTCACGAGCACCGACGTGAGCTTGGACTTATCTTTTCCGGTAATAGCGTCGGTGACCGCTTGCACGATGTTCGCTTGGTTCAGCTCATAGTCGGGTAGCGGATCAACCAGGGCAGGCTGATCCGGAACCCGGCGCGGCGCGGGTGCCGCTTCCTCGGCGTCGTCAGTGCTCTGCGATAGCAGGAGCAAACCGACCGCGAAGAAGGGAACCATCGCCAAGAGTGCAGAACCGGTCCGAGGACTCACGGTCTATTCCTCGCGACTCTGCGCAATGGCCCGACGCACCTTTTCGAGTCCGTCCTCTTCCCTCGTCGGAACGCTTACCGGGACGTCGTCAAAGTTGTCGCGCTGTTTGCGGCCTTGGTTCCTGACGGTCTTGTCGGCGAACTCCAAGAGGTCTCCGCCGACGTTCAGGCTTGCTTTGACCGCTGCCAAGGCGGCGACCGCCTGCTTGTTGCCGCTGGTCCTTACCAGTCCCTCGAGTACGCCAATTCCCGAGTTCGCAATCTTCAGCACAGCTTCCGCCGTGGCGATGTTCTGCTCGGGCGTATCGTCGCGCCCAAAGTCGGGCAAGGTGTCGCTGTGGTCATCCGGCTCGTCAATCACGGCGGCGTCTTCATCCTTGGGATCTGCCTCCGAAGGAGGTTCGTAGAAGTCGCCGTCATCCTTGCCGCCCTCGTCGGTGTCACCAACGAAGTCGCCCCACTCGTTTCCATCGTCGAAGGCCATTTCTAGCGCCTACCTTTCGAAACACCGTAGGCGATGGCCGCTAGACCAAGACCGACGGCAAGAATCGTTGCTGTGCTGCTGATTCCCGCTCCAATGTCGTCGATAAGGTCTTCCGCCTTGTCGATGACTTCTTCTGCGGTCTTCTTGGTAGCTGTCGACGCGTCGTCGAGCAATACCACCCAGGTTCGTCCCTGCCTTAGCTCCGGATCGAGCTGATCCGTCGCCGACAGAAGATTGACGTAAGCCCTTGCGTACAACCGCCGCCGCTGTACACGGCTTGCTTCGTCCTTGGCGGCTTGTAGCTTGTCGCCCTCCGCCAAGAAAATGCGAGCCTCTACCAGGGCATCCTCGTAGAACTTCCAGCGGCCTAGCTTGGATCCGAGCGCATCCTTGGCGCTGGATAGCGAGCTATCGAAGGCCGCGATCTCGGCCACGGCTACCGCTCTGGACTCCTCCGCCGGTTTCTCGGTCAGAGCCTTGTAGAGCTTCGCCCGCTCGGCTCGACGCTGCTTGTCGAGCGTATTGTCGACGGCTGAGGCCATCGCCTTCTCTACTTGTCAGCCGCTTTGGTGGGGTGGAGTGCCTTGTAGGTCGTCTCCTCAATGGCCACCTTGACGGGATCAGGCTTCTTGTCGCTGCCATACATACTCACCGACAGCAACCAGCCACCTACGGCTGAGTGGCCAAGCCCAATTTCTCGGACATAGGGCACCTTCCCGAGCACTGCGGTTACGCCAGTACCCAAAAGTGCTAGGCCAAGACCCTGCGCCCGAATGTCTTTGGTGAGACGGCCGACCAGGTTTCGACGCACAGGCTCGGCGATGCCACCACCTACGGCCACTGCTACAGAGCTTTTCGCCGACTCAACGAGGCTCGCCTTGGCATTCTCGACGCGGCTTCGGATCGCGGTGCGAGCCTTGGCCATGTCGACTTTTACGGCTTCAACGAGCTGCTCGCGAGCTGCTCGCCCTACCTTCAGCGTATCAAGTTGCGTTTCGAGTGCGTCGGTCGCCATCGGCTGTGATCCTCTTGTGTGTCATTCAAGCGGTTTTGCTTGGTACACAAACAAGGCTGATCGATGGCACGCCTAGGCGGCAATTCGGATTGCTTTTGATTGCATTCCGAGCAATCCGTCACTCGGGACGACCCGAAAGACGGTCGAGCAATCCGGAGGTAAGTTCTTTGAGCCCGTGCATAAGTAGCTCGGGCTTGTCCTTATAAAGGAGCTGGATTGTGTTGTAGAACTGCGAGTTCTCGCGACTCTCGGCGAGCAAGCCTTGAAGTTCGGTATTTGCCCCGAGCGCCTGGTCGCGGTCCGTCTCGGCCTTGGCAGTCTGTTCATTCGCCCGCTTCAGCTCCGCAGACAGCAGAGCCTGCACTTCCATGTGACCTTTGCCGATCTTTTCGATCGAGCTGGTCACGGCCCCGACCATTGCCAGCATCTGCGTAGTCGATTGCTGCGAAGCGTTGATCTGCGCCTTGAAGGCTTCCAGCAATATCTCGGCGGAAGTGCCCGGCGGGCTTGAGGGCGGTGTAGAACCCGTACTTGCAACGCTCGCCGGTGGAGCCGGCGGCGCTGTGGCTGCGGGGCTTGGCTCAACCTGTGGCTTACTGCCCGGCTCAATGCGAATGCGGGGCCCGAGTAAATCACTGTTTGCGTCGATGAATACGACTTCCCAGGAGCCGATCTTAGACGGCGGTAGCTCCGGAAGTTCTCTTGCGTCCACCGTGACCGGTGGAAGCTTTGCGCCCTCGGTGCTTTCAGGACACCAGCCAACCGCCGTTGCCTCTTCTCCCTCCCCCTCTATTTTCAGGACGTGCCAGCTTCGCTTGCCGCCGTTTTTCGTGGCCAGCGGTGCCACCATGAAGGCCAGCGCGCCGGGGTATTGGTCGCGCTGATTGATTGCTTCGACCAATGAGGAAACAATGCGGGGACCAATGTCAGCCATCGCAGCAAACACTCCTTTGCTTTCGATCATTGCATTGGTCGGATTGATTGCTCCGAGCAATCCACCACGTTTTTCGCTGTCGCCAATGTGGGATCTTGATTGATTGGTGGGATTGATTGCTCCCCCCTCCGACCAATCAATCCGGGGTCTTTTTGATTGGTCCGAATGATTGATTGGTCCCAAGATCAACCAATGGATCACGCCGAAAACGCGAGCTGCGCGCACCGGGTCAGGCCGGGGCAGACGCTTTGCTCGCTGTGTTTGCAGCACGTCAACGAAGCGCGGCAGCTTCTACCCGCCCGCGAGCGCTTCGTGGCCTACCGCGAGCTGGTACAGCGCCGAATGTCGCTACAACGCCGCAACATCGTCCAAGGAACCGACCCAAAACCGGCACCATCGGTGCTGAGCAGTAGCGGGCGATGAACATGGTCATCACTCGTCCTCGCCGTAGGCGAGCCAGCCGGGGGCGACATCGAGCGCCACCGCGATGGCCTCGATGGTGTCGACTCGCGGCACAGTCTCGCCGTTCTCCGTGTTGAGTACGGCTTGATAGCTCACGGTTGCAGCGGCCGCCAGCTCGCGCAGAGACAGTCCGAGCCGCTCCCGCGAGCTGCGCAGCCGCTCACTACATCCTCGGTACCGCTCTGTGTAGACGCCGGCACCGGGCTGCGGATCAGGTTCGTCATAGTTCTTGAGGTAGGCCGGCGTCTTGAGCCGGAACCGCTCGCCACCCTCTGGGCCAAACGCAAGATAGATCGGCGATACCCCGAGACCGGCAGCCAACTTCTCGACGGTGTCCACCTTCGGGCGGGTGGTATTTGCTTCGATTCGAGACACGATTGGACTTGCCACCGAAGTCTCCTTCGCCAGCCAGTTTTGCGAGACATCGCTCCTCCGACGAAGTCTCTCAAGACGTGTTGGCAGGCTCATCCAAAGGGGGTTCTTGCGTCCTTGCGTCACCTCTGGGATCTGCAAGATCGGCAAGCCAGCAAGCCATTTTCCGTCGGACATCGGATGAGCCTCAACTAATCCTTGACACACGTTTTCCATTTGTTACTTTCTTTCCACACCGACGGCTGTTCAACTACTAAGCGACAAACCCAACCTAGACCAAGCCGATCGGCACTGCAACAGCAACGAACGACGTTTTCGGAGGTATCGCCAATGAGTTCTGAGACGGAAAGCGGGCGGGACAAGGGGCAGAGCGCAACGTGCCCAACCTGCTGTGCAGCCATGTTGACCCCGAGTGAAAGCGGAGGGGGTGATCGGAAGGCTTCGGAAACGGTGATCGAGCTGCTGGAAAAGGCGATTGAGCGCAGCAACAAGGGCGGGCCCACAAGGCATGGCACGACCGAATATTTCCGAACGCGTCTAGCCGCGCTTAGCAAGTTTCTGCCTGAAGGCATTCTGCCGAGCGGGATTGATCGGGACGTTCTCGAAAATTACGTCGAATCGCGAATGAAGATGGTCAAGCCGAGCACGATCGGCTCTGAGCTGTCGCTGTTGTCGATGCTAGGCGATCGGCTCCTAGATCCTCAACTGGTCGCTCGACGGATCAAGTGGATGAGTCTGGAAGCCAAGATTCAGGAACTTCGCGAGGAGGAGGAAGCTAGTTCAGTTGGCTGCTCGGACGAGGACGGGGATCAGGACGAACATCAAGCTCCCGCCAAGCTCGCTCATAGCGAGGGTACTCCTTAAATCCTTCGACGTGGAGCGACGCATGCGCATCACAAAGCTGCGGGTCTTCGGAACCCTCGACAACAAAGCAGAGCCAGCGGAACACGTTTACGAAACGCAGATCCGGATGCAGCTTGGCCCGGAGCTGATAGCAATCGAGGAGCCTCGACGATCTAGCGTTGACGTGATCGGCCGTAAGCTCTGCCCACGTTGTCTGTTCATAGGCACAGGCGGCCTCTATGGCTGTCCGACCCTTCTTGCCTACGTCGGGAATGATCAGCTTCAGCCATGGGATCGTGACGCTGTCGAGAGCATAGCTCCGCGTGTGAGCGTGAAATCGCTCGGCCATTCGCTGCATGCAGTAAGCAGACATCCAGCCCTGTTCGACGGCATGGCGAATGACCCACAGCCAATCGTCATTGCTGTCATACGGAACCATCTTGGCGGTCAGATGGGCCGCATAGCGAACCGCAAGCTCCCCGTATTTTCGGACAAGACGGTTCAGAACCCGCCTATCGCTCTCCGCGAACACAGACAGGTCGGGGCCATACTCAGCCCACATCAGCGACGGTCCCTTGGATTTTACTTCCTCTTCCATGGTGCTCCTTTCGTGTCTAGCAGCCGGAACGTAGCACCACGGAAACGCCACTCGGTAAGGCGTGAAGCGCTCACTCTGTCGACTAGCACTTGCCAGGAGCGCACGGCGCGGCCCCGTCCGGGAAAGGCCGCACTCTCTCACTGCCTACCAGGAGGTATCTCGTGAGCGATCCGCAGAAAGACTATCCGGGGTTCAAGCATGAACCGGGGTTCAAGCTCTCTCATGCGAGCTGCGAGGCCTGCGGCAAGTTGCAACGGCCCGAGCTGCTCTGGCACGGCAAGACGATGTGGCTTTGCTCCGATGCACGCGAGCGGCGCTTGCCCGAGCTGGGCTGTCTGCGGCTCATGGCAAGCAAGCGACCGGCCGCTCGGGCGGAGTTTGAGCAGTGGTGCAAGGAAGAAGCGGGGCTGCCGATTGGTTTGGTCGACATGATGAACGCGGTGATTGGTCCTCAGAAGGTGGCGTCATGAACACCTCTCAAGAGGTCGATGCCAAGTGGTTTATCGAATCCGCTTCGGCGTGGCTGAAGAAGGGTCAAAGAGCGGAGTTTTTCGCAGAGACCAAGGGTAGGAATTGCGCATTTCACCGACGTCGTGGGCGAAACGAAATCCTGCGTCGCTTTCTCTCCTTACTGAAGGCTGGGAAGTCTGTCGCGACGGTGCAACAAGAATTCTTCGGGCTTCGCCAATACCTACGGATGAAGGTCAAGGAACTTCCGGATGGGGAAGATCGATGGCTTGCCGAAGGCAAGATGCGCGAAGCCTACTCCTTATTTCGCGCCATGGTCTACATGGGGGCAGCTAGCGGCGAGCAATGCCGCAAAGAGTCAGCAGAAAAGGTTTCGTCGTCTGGGCATTGTGGCGATTCCCAGGCTGACGAAAACGTCACCCGGTAAGGCGTAACGCTTGGCTCTGCATACCTCCTGACCACAGAGCCAGCACGGCGCGGCCCCGTCCGGGGAAGGCCGCAACCACCCAATGAAAGGAGTACGGCAGATGATCGATGCGACGGAAACAGACACGGCAACGAAACAGCCGAAAGACGATGTAGCGGAGCTTGAAAAGCGGGCGCACGAATCGATCGATCGTCTGCTTGAACAGAGAGATCGAGAACAGGAGCGGGACAGCAAACAACTCGCTCGGCGCCGTTCTCGCCAGCACTACCTAAATGCCATTTCGGCTCCGCTACTGACGATATTTGGGGTGTGCCATGTCTGAGCAACTGCTCCCCAAAGAGTGGCCCGTTTGCCTGGGATGTGGCGAGCGCAAGTTGCCTTCCGAGATCGTCGATGGATTCTGCCGCAGTGGCCGGTACAGCCATCCGGTGCCAAAACTAACCTGTGTCCGGACGGCCGCGCAGCATGAGCCGCTGCGGTATCAGCAGACGCTCGCTTCCGTCATCGCTCTTCGCGATTGGGTGCACCAAAAGTGGCTCACGGAACAACGGGCAAAGAAGGATCGCGCCGGTCGCGATAAAGAGGTCGCGTGATGGACGAGCTACTCGGAAAGGTCGCCTTCGTCTCTGTCGTCCTCATGCTCGGCGTCATCCTTGGCTTCAACTTGAGGTAGCGATATGCCGAAAGTAGTGCTGACTATTGAAGACGATGAGACCTCGGGTGATCTCAGCATCACTTTGAAGAGTGATCCGCCTTTTCCTACAGACGATTCCGAGAAGGTATCGATCGCGCAGTTCGTCGGCCTTTCTGCGATGGCCCATCTTCAGACGCTGCTAGAAAAGCACGGCAAGATCACGGGGAGCTATCTTGGCTAGTCGTGCCCGCATAGAGAGGGCCTGCGCCAAGATGGCTCAGCTAAAGCCTCACCTGGTCGGCAAGATCCAGACCGGCGAGCGGGGGCAGCTCGTGCTGTTTCCTGGGCACATGTCCCAGCTCGAAAGCCACGTATGGCGCTATCAGGGCACCGACCCAAAGTTCAGGATAGAGCGGCACTACACCTGCTCGATCTGCGGTGCGCTGATGATCAAGGTGGGTGAGGTGCTTCTCTACGGACTCAATCGCAGCACCGAACCGACGACATGCAAGGGGAAGCGGTGAGCGAATCGGCATCACAGAGCGGCCCGGGAACGTGCAAGGGATGCGGACGACACGCCGAGCTGGTGATGGGCGTGTGCAGACATTCGCGGCGAAGCGGCGCAGAGCCGAAGAAGTCTTGTTTCAATCGGGCGCTCTCGGCGGATCAAGCGATTATTCCTTTATACGAGGAGTGGTTGAAAAATCGACCGCGCACACCGACGGAACAGCTTGTGCTTGGCAGAATGCAACCACTCAAAAAGGGCTGCTTCAAGAAAGTTGCGGACTTGGGCCTCGGTCAGAAAAAAAAGGATGAACCGACTGACCCCCATGAGCCCAAGCTGAGCGATCGAACGACGCGACGGGCTTTGCGCTCTCTTAGAATGAGAGAAGACATCCTCTTCGCCGGTCAGCACGAACGGGGAATGAACTGGTGGCTCCTAAAGGGAAGAACCTATTCCGCAATGGATGTACAGATCAGTAAACACCGCTCTGTCCATCACCTCTGGTCGACGGAAAAGGCACAGTCTCTCATTGTCGGCGGAATGCTCGAAAAGCCGGAAAGTCTGATCATTCACGGGTACAACGTCAACCGGAAGACCGCATCCGATTGGCAGCACTCGCTGATCATTGAGGCGATCGGCATCATCAAGACTTGGTATCCCGACCCGAAAAAGATCAAGTGGCCTACGAGTCTGCTTGAGTCCGTGATGCGCCGAATTCTGGAGGGTCGAGGATTCATTTCCCGCGTTTCAGAGGAGCACAAACGCCGGGATGAAAAGCGCTTCCAGCAGGTTGCGGCGGATATCTCCCTCCAGAGTGCTCGTCGAGATTCGCCTGAGCAGGAACTCGCGATTCTGAACTTGCTCAAGATGCGGAACCCTGCTCTTGCGAGCCAGATTGAGAGCGGGAATGAAGCACTTCCGGCGTCACAAAGTGGACCTACGGGTGATCAGTCTCCGCGTCGAGAGGAGCAGTCGAAGCTTCCTGCACCGATTGCCCAGCCACAACCCAAGGCTGAGAAGGGAACGTCGCTTCCCGAAAGTCCGAAATCCTCTATCCGTTGGCAGATCGAGCAGTTCCTGAAGGGAAAGCGAATCGGCAACCCAGAAACGCTCGAGTACTACACCTACAAGTGTAAGGCGCTGCTTGAGAACTTCCCCGACATCTCAGTCGAAGACATCACGACCGATCACATCATCGAATACTGCCAGCTTCG
>CALLYL010000774.1 GCA_937859535.1 uncultured Myxococcales bacterium | reverse complement strand
TACCAGCGGTGAGACGGCGAACATCGTACTCGTGGTCGAAGCGGCGCCCAGCAGATAGAGCTTCCGTCCGGCTTCCGCAGCATGACGGGTTGCAGCAAGACGACCTTCGGGAGTCGCCTCATCGCGAACAAACGAAGCGAGCACGTAGAGCGGAATTCCCATCAGCTCGAAACAGACCACGAGCAGAATCAGATCGCGGGCTCCGGGAAGCAGCATCATTCCACACAGACACAGCAGGATCAGGAAGTGATACTCACCTTGGCGACGGGCGGCGATCTTCGCGATGAAGTCTTTGCCTCCGAGCACGGCAAGCAGAGTCGTCCCGAGCAGAAGTCGCTTACAGAGCTGCGTAAACGCGCTACCCACGTAGACCGTCCCAATCGAACCGCTGCCATCAAACCGAGTGGTGAGGTACAGCGCAGCCACCAGGAACAACGCGGTCAGCGAGGACAGATACTTTCTGGCCCCCTGTGGAACATACATGTCGATGAGGAGCAGCAAAAGGGCGCTGGCGCAGACGAATAACTCGACCGCGATGGGCTGGAGCATTTCGAAGCTCATGGCTGACCTCCAGCTACGGCGACCACCATGCGAAGGTAACTACTCGTCGCAGGATCGATAAAGTCTAGGAGCAGACGCGGCCAGATTCCGCACAGAAGGAGGGTGCCGCCCAAGATCCACAGCGGTGCCCATTCGACGCGACGAACATCACGCAGATCATGGAAGTTTGGACTGGGTCCATCACCGAAGAACACCGCCCGAGATACCCGCAGCACATAGACGGCGGTGACAAACGCGCCAAGAACGCCACAGATCGACCACCATGCTTGCGGGCTCTGCCAGGCTCCGGCAAAGACCAGGAATTCGGCCACAAAACCAGCCGTTCCCGGTAGTCCCAGCGAGGACAAACCAGCGAGTGTGAAAAACGCAGCGACTCCGGGCATGACGGTGGCAAATCCACCCATCTTGGCGACCTCGCGACTGTGGGCTCGTTCGTAGATGTGACCGACCAGCGCGAAGAACAGGCCGGTCATGATGCCGTGCGCGAACATTTGGTAGATGGCACCGTTCCAGCCGCTCTGGGTGAGCGTGGCCGCGCCGAGCATGACCACTCCCATGTGACTCACGGACGAGTAAGCGACGATGTACTTGAGGTCTTTTTGAGAGAGCGCCGACATGGCACCGTAGACGACGTTTACGACCGCAACCGCTCCAACAATCGGAGCCCAGAAGCGTGCTCCATCGGGGAGCATCATCATTCCGATTCGCATCACTCCGAATGCGCCGAGCTTCATCAGCACCCCGGCGTGCAGCATCGACACAGCGGTCGGTGCAGAGGCGTGACCATCCGGCGACCAAGTGTGGAACGGAAACACACCCGCGAGACTCCCAAAGCCCATCCAGAACAGCACAAACGCCCACAGTTGCAAGCCTCGCGGATAGTGCGCTTTGGCGAGCACCGCCATATCGAAAGTGCCCGCTCCCGCCGAAAAGTACATCGCCAGGAGTCCGACCAAGATGAACGCAGAGCCCACAAGAAGCATCAGGGTCAGCTTCATCGCCGCGTATTCGCGACCGCCGATGTCGAACCACTTCCACACAAAGCGCAGCGGACCGGCCTCGGTGACTTTGTGGCTGGAGCCCCAAATACCGATGAGCAGATACATCGGGAGGACTGCGATTTCGTAGAACAGGAAGAACACGAACAGATCCTGCGAGACGAACACCCCGAAGACGCCCGCCACAAGGACGAGGAGCAGGACGAAAAACTCTTTGCAGCGATCGGTCAGGCTGAAGCTGGCCAGAACGCCTGCAAAGATGATCACGCCGGTCAGGATGAGTAAGGAGACTCCCCAGCCATCGACAGCGAGTCGGAGCTCGATGCCGAGCGAAGGAACCAGTGGATAGACCTCGGCAAGCTGAAGCCCTCCGGCTTGGCTGTTGTACAGGAAGGCCACGTAGAAGCTACCCAGCAGCGACACCAGCGCACCGAGCGCGGACGTGAGACGAATCAGCGCGTACTGTTTGGGAGGCAGAAACAGCAAGATCAGCGCGGCCACAAACGGGGCTGCCACAATCAGCGAAAGAATGTGCTCGGTCATCGCAGCACCCCGTATAGGACAAGCGCCAGCACTCCGCACACCGTCGCCAGCACGTAGTCTGTGGCAACGCCGGTCTGGAGGCGGCGGATCTTTTGGCCGGAGACTACGAACGCAAGGCCCGTCAAGTTCATGACTCCATCCACAAGGTAGCGATCCATCCAGCCGATGAGCGCTGCGAAGGGCAGGGCGATCCGGTGAAAGCCTCCCTCGTACAGTCTGTCCATCGGACCAAACTCGATGAGCCGTGCAATGGGCTGAAGCAGCGCCGGATGTTCTGCACTCTTTCGATACAGCACAAACGCAAGTCCGAGCCCGAGCAGTCCCAGTCCCGCAGCGATCACTCCAGTCGTTCCCAAGTGAAAGTGATAGGCGGTTCCGTAGAGCTGACCGAACATGCCGCCGAAGTAGCCGGTCGCCAGCGCGGGAACGGCCAGCATCACCAGCGGCAGAATCAGGAATCCGCCACTCTCATGAGCATGACTGGCCTTGTCGGACGACTCACCGAAGAACACCCGCAGTAGGAGTCGGCCCATATACAGCGCGGTGAGGAATGCCGAAAACAGCAGCAACAGGAGCGGCAGCGAAACCCCATGCTCACCGACGGCTTCCAGGATCAGATCCTTGCTAAAGAATCCGGCCAGTCCCGGAAGTCCGGCCAAAGAGAGCGCGCCAATCACAAAGGTGAGCGTGGTCAGTGGCGTTTTGCGGGCCAGACCTCCCATGTCCCGGATGTCGTTTGAGTGCACCGCATGAATCACGCTGCCCGCGCCCAGGAACAACAGCGCTTTGAAGAACGCATGGGTCGTCAGGTGAAAGAACCCACCGAGCAGAGAGCCTGCTCCAAGCGCCGCGATCATGTAACCAAGCTGCGAACAGGTCGAGTACGCGAGCACTTTTTTGATGTCTGTCTGAAACAGTGCCATCGTCGCTGCGATCAGTGCCGTCACGCTTCCCAATCCGAGCATAAAGGCCCGCGTCGATTCAGCCACCGCAAACAGCGGCCAGCCGCGCACGATCAGAAAGACTCCCGCTGCCACCATGGTCGCGGCATGAAGGAGTGCGGACACCGGAGTCGGACCTTCCATCGCATCGGGCAGCCAGATGTGAAGCGGAAACTGCGCCGACTTTCCCATCACCGCGATGAAAAGCAGCAGAGTCACGACATTGGCGGCAGCGGGAGTGATCGCGGCATCCCAGTCAAAACTCCCGACCTTGCTGCGTAGTACAAGCAGGCCGATAAGGAGTCCCATGTCCGCAAACTTGGTGACCCAGAAGGCCTTCACTGCGGCCTTGGCGGCACTTGGCTTTTTGAAGTAGTAGCCGATGAGCAGATAGCTCGTCACGCCCACCAGCTCCCAACCGAGGAACAATTGCAGTAGGTTCGGGGCGAGCACCAAGATGTTCATCGCCGTCAAGAACAGCGAGTGATAGGTAAAGTAGCGACCCTGCGCTGGTTTGCTTTCATCGTGCATATAGCCGACGGAAAAGATCTGCACACAGGAGGCCACAAACGTCACCACCAGCAGCATCGAGGTCGAGATTCCGTCGATGCGCAGTCCGATCTCGGCAAACGGAATTCCGTCTTGCAGCAGCCACGGAATCGTCACAAGCTGGGGCGGAACCGGCTGGAGCTGTCCTTTGACGAGCACAATCGCTGCACCGAGCGCCGATAGAGCCGCCGCCAGCGATAGCACAATCGCACTGATCCGATTGCGCAGCGGAGTCACAATCGCGAGCAGCAGCGCCACCGCACCTGGACCCAGTAAGGCGAGTAGAGCGAGTGAAAAGGAGGAACTTGGCATCTCTTTGTCTCCTCCTAGTTCTTGAACTCGCTGGCACGTCCGACGCGAGCGTCGCGATAGGCGCGGTGCAGCAAGATGACAATCGCCAGACCGACCACCACTTCGGCGACGGTAAGAGCGATCGAAAACAGTGCGAAGACCTGACCGATGTGATCACCGCGAAATCGGGAAAACGCGATCAGGTTGATGTTGGTGGCGTTGGCCATCAGTTCCAGTGACAACAGAAGTCCGATGGCGTTGCGATGGGTCAGCAGACCATACAGGCCAATGCAGAACAGCGCTGCCGACAGGATCAGGCACAGACCGAGCGTCATGGCGACTCCTCCGTAAGCCGAGAAGGCCGATCGCGATGGAGCAGTACGATGGCACCGATCATGGTCGCGAGCAGCAGCAGAGACAGCACTTCAAAGGACAGCGCATGCTCCGCAAGGAGTGATCGGCTGATATCTTTTATCGTCGCTGATGTCGTCTCGGATGCCGGAATCTCGGGAGTCTTTTGAATCGCCGTGATGAGCATTCCTAGCATCGAAAGGGACAGAACTCCGGCAAGCCAAGGTCGCTTCCGTTCCAGCGCATCTTCGTGCTTGTTGTGTCGGGTCAGCATCACTCCGAGGATCATCAGCGTCATCACTCCACCGACGTACAGTAGGAGCTGGATCCCGGCCATAAACGGTGCCTGGAGCATGACGTACAGCACTGCGGTTGCTGCGAGTACCACACCGAGCCATAGAACGCCGTGAATGGCGCTCCGTGCTCGTGCAACCAGGAGTGCCGCCAGCACGATGCAGCCAGCGACGAGCCCAAAGCCAACTTGCTCGATCACGGGATCTCCTTTGTATCTGCGGCGGGTGCCT
>CALLYL010000773.1 GCA_937859535.1 uncultured Myxococcales bacterium | reverse complement strand
GCAAATCTCGTACTTTTTGCATGAAAAGTGGCGGCAGTATACGAAGGATGAAAATGGAATGTGGCAGCAGATCCGCCGGTTGTTTGGCGATTCACTCGTCACCATCGATGATGCACGCTGGATCGAAGACCGCCGCCTGCTCCAGCCCCTCTTTCAGCGTGCGAATCTGAATGCGATGGTAAGTGAGATCGTGGACAGCATCAGTGATGGTCTGGACTCTCTTTCACGGCTCGCTCGCAGCGGAGCACCGCTTCCGATCTCCCGCGCAATGGCGCGCCTGTCCGAAGACGTTCTTTTGCGCAGTCTGTTTGGGATCAAGGTCACCGATTCGGAAGCGCAGGAGCTGCGCGAGTCGATGATGAATGCGTTCGCCTTCGCGATGACACGCATGCTGTTTTTCTTTCTTCCCAAGTACATTCCCATCCCGAGCGAGCTTGCCTATCGGCGCGGCATCCGCCGGCTGGATGAAGCGGTGTACCGGCTCATGCAAAAGCGACGCACGCAGCCAGGCCCCTCCAAAGACCTCCTGACCGTGCTGCTTAACACCCGTCATCCCGAGACTGGCGAGCTGCTGGCGAGCAAGCACGTACGCGATGAAATCGTCACCATGTTTTTCGCTGGTCACGACTCCACGTCACGCACCAAAACCTGGGCGCTGGCATGCCTGGCTCAAAACCCGGAAGCGCTCAGGAAAGCGCAGGATGAGGTCGATACCGTCCTTGGCTCGCGCAAGCCCACGCTCGCTGACGTTCCAAATCTCAAATATCTCCGGCAGGTGGTGCAGGAGACGCTTCGTCTATATCCGGCCGGATGGCTGATGCCGCGCACCGCTGGCGAAGAGGATGTGATTGACGGCTATACGATTCCCAAGGGAGCGTTTCTTTGCATCAACATCTACGCGGTGCATCGAGATCCTGCGCTGTGGGAACGTGCCGACTCCTTCGAACCCGAGCGATTTGATGGCAGCGAATCGAGTTGGCCACGCGGGCAGTACATTCCCTTCGGTGGCGGTCCCCGCCTGTGCATTGGCGACCAGTTCGGCCTGATGAACGCCCAGCTCACCTTGGCGATGTTCCTGCAACGGTTCAACCCTCGACTGATGCCTGGAAAGGAATTCCGTGCGAGAGGAATGGGCGGCTCTCTGCAACCAGAAGCGGACGTGATGATGTACTGCACAGCGCGAAGCTAGGCTCTCCCCGCAGTCGACATGGACTCCATGAACGTGATGCGCAGGCCAGGAAACCAAGAAGCACATGAAAACGCACGATACGATCGACAACACTCGTCCCACATCGGCTCGGATCTACGACTATATGCTCGGTGGCTCGCATCACTTCGAGCCGGATCGGCTCGTTGCTGAGCAGATCCTCTCTGTATTTCCGCAGGCACGAGTGGCCGCGCAGGTGAACCGGGGCTTTCTACGGCGAGCGGTACGGTTTATGATCGAAAGCGGAGTTCAGCAGTTCCTCGATATCGGCTCGGGTATTCCTGCGACAGGAAACGTGCACGAAGTCGCCCAGGCGCAGTGTCCTGCTGCCCGCATTCTCTACGTCGACATTGATCCAGTGGCCGTGGCGCATGGGGCTCAAATCCTTGCGGACAACGACCGTGCGGCGATGATTCAGGGAGATCTTCGAAAGCTCCAGGAGATATTCGATCACCCGAAGGCAGGTCAGCTCCTCGACCTATCACAGCCGCTCGGGCTGATCTGTGGGGCGGTGTTTCACTTCTTTCCTGATGAAGCAGAGGTGCGCTCCATCTTGAATCGTCTGCGCAACCGAATGGCAACAAACAGCCAGCTTGCCCTGAGCCACAGCACGCTCGATGGGATTCCGCTTGCGGTCACGCAGAGTGCGGAGAGGCTGTATGCATCGTTCAAGAGTCCTCTGCGACACCGTTCCCGTGCCGAGGTCGAAGCGCTGTTTGAGGGTCTAGATCTGGTCGAGCCAGGTGTGGTCTATTCGGCGTCGTGGCATCCCGATGGCCCCGATGATCTCTTCTTTGCTGAGCCGGAGCTCTCTCACGCCGTCGCTGGTGTCGCCCGCAAGCGATAGCGCAGAACCGTACAGGTAGGCTCCAAGCTCGGGCTCTGGCATCAAGCGCGTGCGAGGTAAATCCAGACCGAGGATCTGGTCACGAGCTTCGCCACACTTCAGTATTTCATTTTCAGTTCCTGCTGTAACACGCCTCCGGAGAAGACGAACGCAGCGTCTTTGTACTTGGCCGGGCCCATCCTCCCTTTGGCGTTGTTCGACCACGCGATTCCCTCGGTCGGAATCCCGAAGATTCCCGTGTCGAGTTTGTCGTTGTTGTTTTCATCGTGGAAGGCGGCCATTGAATAGGTACCAGCACCCATGTGGGAAAACAGACAGAGTGCGCGTCCACCAGAGACGGTGCCGACGACTTCTCGGAACGACGTTTTCATATAATCTGCGGGCGCTGCGTACAACGCGCAGCGCACCACGCCACGCTCTTTTAGCTGCACAAATTGGAAGCGGATTTCCCCACTCACATCGGATGGGGCCGGAGACTTGCCATCTACTGCCGCACCAGGTGCGGGAGGGGAGTCTGCGGTCGCAATGGCGGATACAGAGGCGATCAAGCTGATTGGGATTGTGAGCAGACTTCTGCAGAGCCGGTTAGGAACGTGTCGCATGGGGAGCCTCTGTGCCGCAAGGGCGCGGGGTTTCAGGGGAAGGGTTGATGTGACGTGTACGATCCCGTGCGGACCGCACCAGCGCCGCACCGATCATCAGTAGCATGGCCGCAACGGCGAGCCAGCCCAGGACATCGCCGCATCGCGAATAGAGGGTGGCATGGCCCTGCGTCGGAACCTCGGCGCGCAGGCCTCTATCTGTCTGCGCGGTGATGGCCGCGTCATCCTGTGCGGATAGCACCCGCCCCTGCGCATCGACCACCAGATCGCGACCGAAGTGTGTCGCCCGGACCACGGCAAAGCCGCCTTCGATTGCGCGCAGTCGCGACATCTCCGCATGGTACGAGGAAATGCCCGCCCAGTCTTGGGCCGCCACCAGCAGGATGTCCGCCCCAGCCGCCCGTCGCAACAGGTGTGGAAAGTCCAAATCAAAACAGATGGCCATCGCCAGACGACCGTATCGCGTGTTGACGATGGGAATCGCTCCTCCGCCAGGGACCAGCAGCGCTGCCTCGGGACCGGGAACGGGAATCGACTTGCGGTACTGCGCCACGACATTCCCCTGCGGGTCGAGCAGGATCATTTTGTTGTCGAGAGCACCATCGGAATCAGGCCAGGGCCGTTGTCGGTGACGAACCACTCCCAGCGCGACGGCTAGATACACTCCCTGCTCGCGTGCGAGGTGCCCAGCGGCTTTTTGGAGCGCCGGTTCGTCCTCGGTTGCGACGATGGCTGCGGTTTCCGGCCAGACGATGATACGCGCCCCAGCACGCGCCGCAGACTCGCTGCGCTGTAGCAGATCCCGGATGACCACGGTACCCTGCGGCAGTGCTGCGGACCAGTCCACAGCAGACGGATCACCGCCGGTATACGCAGGAGCCAACAGTTGGCTGAGCCGCTCCTGGTGAGGAGAACTGACGATGGCGATGGACACAGAGGGAGTGGGCGGCATCGACGGGCGCAGCTTGACCTGACCAAAGCTCCACACTCCGAGGAATAGAAGGAGGGTGCAGGCCAGCCCCATACGTACCTGAGGGCGCAGCGGCTGATGGTCCAGCAGCCAGTGGGCAAGCGCAGCCGGCACGTACACAAGGAAGGTGATCCCAGGAAGTCCCACCAGTGCGGCAAACTGCAGTAGCGTCAAGCAGCCCATTTGAGTATAGGCAATGGCACCGAAGCTCCCAAAGGGAGACACCCGTCCGCCGATGAACTCGAGCGCGGTCGCCAGTGTTGGTAGTAGCAGCGGAATCATGGTGGTCGGCAACCTTGGCGAAAGGCTGCGCTGCAGCGCATACGGTACCAGGGCACCCATCCCAATCGCTACTGCCGTCAGGACATACAGCCAGGTTGGTACCGGAATCATCCCACGCGCTGCCACCATGGTTGCGGCCGAGTAGAACAGCCCTCCCAACACGGCCCCAGTTCGCACTGGCAGCATGTGCAGCGCCCGTAGCCACAGAAAGGGTCCGAGCCATGCCGCCACGGCCACCGCGTGCGGTCCGTTGGCCACGCTGCTGACGAGCGTCGCCCCGACCAGCCAGCCGAGCGCTTGCCGCGAAACACGACCCATGACGTAGCCTACTGTTTCCACCAGCCGAAGAACAGGTGGGTGGGATACCTGCTTCTCACAAACTGAGCGAACAGGACTCACTGAATGTCCACGTAGGGAGGCCCCTGTTCAGTGGTTCGTTCGATCTCTCGGCGATAGGACGTTGCAGCGGTTGACCGCAGATGGCGAATTGGCCCATCATGCTACGGTATGCGACCAGTCGGACGCTCTGCCGCAAATTCGCCAGACCACGGTGGGCTCGCTCGTGAGTGCTGAAAATCCCGCGTACATACCGGGAGCGATGATCGGTGCATATGAACTCCTAAAGCCACTTGGCAAAGGAGGAATGGGAATCGTCTTTGAGGCGCGCCGGCCAGCGGCTACTGAGGCTGTAGCGCTCAAGACGGTACGAACGGCTCACCCGTATCTACTGAGTAGCATTCGTCGCGAGATCCAGCGTTTGCGACGACTCTCGCATCCCGGAGTGGTACGGATACTCGATGATGGCACGCATGCTGGGCTCCCTTGGTATGCGATGGAGCTTCTCGAAGGACGTACGCTCGAGCAAGAGATCGAGTGGAGCAGCGAGTCGGGTCCGAAGAGCGCAAATTCGAGTGCAGCGAACACCGACACGATGAGAGGCAACCTCGCTACCCTCAACGGTTCCGGTGCCGAGCCCGCTCCGAACCAGTCTTCCCCTGTAACGTTCCGTGATGAGCGCGGTCCTTTGGTGACTCAGGCGATTCCCGGTTTCCTGGCCGTGGTACGTCAACTGTGCGACGCGCTGGTTTACATCCACGGTGAAGGGGTGGTCCACCGGGACATCAAGCCGAGTAACGTATTTGTGCGAGATGATGACCAGCCCGTGCTGGTTGACTTCGGCTTGGTGCTGTCCTACATTGGCCCCGATGGTCGCGAGGTTCTGCAAGTGGACTCGACGATGGGGGGAACCATCGCGTACATGGCCCCGGAACAATTGTACGGCGAGTTGGTCGATGCCCGCGCCGACATCTTTGCACTCGGCTGCATCCTCTATGAGGGGTTGACCGGGCAGTTGCCGTTTCCGGCGACGATTCAGTCGCGAATCAAGTGTAACTTTGCGGCACCGCCTCGCCCCTCATTGGTTTCTCCGGCGGTTGAACCATGGCTCGATTCGCTGGTTCTACAGATGTTGGCGGCGGATCGTCGGGATCGTGTTGGTCATGCCTCTGACGTATTGGCAGTGCTCGCGGAGCGGGCGAAAGTCACGGTGCCCGTTTCCGATGTGATCATCGGTTCCACACGGAGCTACCTGTATCGCGCCGGCTTCGCGGGTCGCAGTGGCATCCTGAGCGATTTGACGAACCGGGCCCGACAGCTTTCCTTGGGGACGGGCGAGTTTATTTTGCTGCACGGGGAGAGTGGCAGCGGCAAGACTCGGCTGCTCAGCGAGCTGGTACGGCAAGCGACCTCGGCCAAAGTGAGTGTCATCGCCAGCGAGTGTCCGCCGATCGACGTGACGCCCAATCCCAACCGGGTCGTACACCATGGACCCCTTGCTCCGCTGCGTCCGTGCTTGCTGCACTTGGCCGACCTCTGTCGAACGAGCGGAGTTGGTCATTTTGAAGGACTACAGGCCAGGCACCTGCTGGTTCTAGCGGCGATAGAGCCAGCGCTTGGAGAGCTGCCCGAGGTATCGGTGCTCAGCGATGCCCAGACCCTGCCGGTTGAGGCGGTAAGGCACCGGGTGTTGACCGCAGCCGTCGAAGCCATCGTTGCGCTATCGAAGCGAGCGCCGCTGCTGCTGGTGTTTGACGACCTCCAGTGGGCCGACGAGCTGACCCTGGATCTGCTGTCGTATCTGGCCTCGGATGTGGTGCGGCACGCTCGGCTGATGATCGTCGGCGGTTTTCGCAGCGAGGAAACCACCGTCCCGCTCGCCGCATTGGCAGAGGGACAAAACGTCCTCACCATGTCACTTGAACGGCTGGACACCGACGCGGTCGGGATGCTGGTGGCAGACATGCTCGCGGTATCTTCGCCACCTTTGGAGCTTGTCAATTTCGTCGCAGAGCATGCGGCTGGGAATCCCTTTTTCATTAGTGAATACCTGCATACGATCGTCGATGAAGGACTGCTGCGACGGAATCGCTATGGGGAGTGGGCGCTTGCGGATGCAGCGGCGGGAAAGGCGTCGACGGAATCGTGGCTGTCGCGATTACAACGGCTCGAGCTTCCGCGAACGCTGCGTGCCATTGTTGAGCGACGGCTGCGGGGTCTTGAGCCGCAGCTTGCCGAGGTTGTCGCAATCGGGGCTCTGCTCGGGCGCGAGTTTGGCGCAGAGCTACTTAGTGAGCTGTGCGGGCTGTCAGAACCAACGCTAGCTGATGCGCTAAACGATGCGATTCGTCGACAGATTTTGGAAACAGCGGGCGGCGGCCGCTACCGCTTCACACACGACAAGCTGCGCGAGGCCGCTTATGAATCGATCTCGGCTGTGCGTAAACGGGAACTGCACAGCGCAGCAGCGGTTGCGATGGAACGGCGAGGGGTCGGTGCCACCGAGTTGACCGAGCTGGCCAACCACTTTTCCAAGGCCGAGATTCCCGGCAAAGCGATCGAATACCTCCGTCGAGCTAGTGAACAAGCGCTCGGGGCCGGGGCTCATCAGCAGGCGGTGCCTCTGCTTGCGCGAGCCTTCGAGCATGCCGATTCGCCTGGTTCATCGACCACGAAGGACGAGCGCGCTAAGCTGCACCGACTGTACGCGGATGCACTGTTTGGAATTGGTGACAGCGACGGTAGTGTATTCCATGCCGAAGCGGCACTGACCGCGCTTGGGATGGCACTGCCCCAGACGACGCTGCGCTGGGTGCTGATGCTGCTTGTGCAGTGTGCGGAGCAGCTTCTGCGCATCACCAAAGAGCCAGTCGTGGATGTCTCTGCTGCCGATTCCGATGAGGAACGGCGAATCGAGCTGGCACTTGCCGCAGGTCGCCTGTCTTCCTCGTACTTTTCGGCGCACCAGTCACAGCTTCTGGTGATGACCGCGACGTTTCTTGCCGCCAACCTTGCCGATCGGGCTGGGCCTCGTGGCGCTCGTTCGCTTCCCTACTCGATTTTGGGCTGCACCGCTGGCTTCTTCAGGATGGACAGGCTCTCGGCACTGTATTTCAAACGGGCCAGGGAAGATGCGCAGAGACGTGGCGACCGTGCGGTGGAGGCGGTCATTGCAATTCCAGAGTGCTCCCTGTGTCAGGGCATGGCGCGGTGGGACTCGCTGGTGTCATTGAGCGAGGCAGCGGAAGCGATTGCCGAGCAGGTCGATGATCGCTTGGCCTTTGAGGCACTCCATCTCATCCGAGGCGGTAGCGAGCTACTGACCGGAGAACTATCACCGGCCACCCGCCGATTGGGCGATATCGTCCGTGGCTCGGAGGGGCGCGGGGCGCTGCTAAACCACGGCTGGGCATCGGCGATGTTAGGCATCGCGGAGCTGTGGTCCGGTCGTCCGCAGTCGGCGCGTGAGCTGGCCAGGATTTCACGCAAGGACTTCGCCCGGGATCGCGGGAGCGCAGTGGCCAATGCGCTTGCGGTGGAGGCCGCAGCCAATTGGCTGCTCGGTGATAAGGCGGCGGCACTCGCGCTCGCCCAAGAGTCGCTTGGGGCCTTGGCTCGAGGGCCTGTTCTGTTTCAGATGTGGCCTGCTTGCTCGCTGCTTTCCTGGGTTCTGCTGGAACTGTGGGAAGAGGCCCAACAGACGGGCTCTGCGGATGAGCATTTGCTGCGTAAGACTGCGCTTGCGGCATGTCGTGCAACCAGCGCACTCGGTCGAATCTGCCCGATTGGCGGTCCCTTTGCGCTGCGAGCGTGGGGCGTTGTGGCTCGGATTCGGGGACAGCACCCTCGTGCAGCGAAGCGCCTTGCGGCAGCGATGGAGCGAGCCGAGCAGCTACGCATGCCGGTCGCACTCGCGGAAGCCTGTATTGAGCTTGGACGTACGCTCAAAGACGATGCGAAGCGTCGCGAGCAGATACTCCAGCGCGCACGGCAAGTGGCGACTAAGGTAGGATGCCCCCTGCTCGCGGAGCGAGCCCAGAAGCTGCTCACCCAAACCTAGTTTTCTCACGACCAGAGAGCCTCATGAACAACGCGACACCAGCCGAAATTAGCAGTGCCATCGAGCGTGCACAAAAGGGTCTCTTCGCCATCCAATTTCCAGACGGTGCCTGGCGCAGCGCCGATGTTGCGGGACCACCGACCACGGGCTGGACCTTGGTGGCTCTGTCCTACCTTGGCGTGGCCGGTCAGTTCGACGTGGCTGGAGCGGTGCGGTTCCTGCTGTTCCGACAGCTCCCGGACGGTTCGTTTCCCGACTATCCCAGTGATGAAAAGGGTTCTCTGGCCGCCACCGCAGCGTGTTACGCCGGTCTCTATGCGGTGGGGACCGATCCGACCAGCGAGCCGATGCAGCGAGCATGGGCGTCGATTCTGCGGCACGGAGGCTTTTCGGCCACAGACCCGGTGACGCAGACGTTTTTGGCTGCCGCTGGGCTGATTTCTCCGGAGGCTCTCATCGACATCCCGATGGGATGGATGCTGATTCCGGGAGCGCGATTCCTGATCGGGCAGCGCATCAACACCGCGTTTCAGTTGATCTTGAGTGCATTACCGGGACTGATCCGGGGTCTGAAGCAGCGTCGAAAGGTGCCCGTTCCGGCCCAAAACCTATGCCAGTGGATGGAACGGGACAACCTCATTCGCTACCTCAGGAAGGTGCAGGACCCATCGGGAAACTGGCAGGGAACCCTGTTTCATACTTCGTTGTGTGCGATGACGTTGTTCGCGCTTGGGTTGCCGCGTAACGATCCGGCGATCACCCGTGCGCTGGCCTGTGTTCCGAAGTGGCGTTATGACATCCCGGCCATCGCGGGGAGTGAACGGATGTGGTGCTTTGTTCCGTACAACTCCGAAACCTGGGACACCGCACTATGCGTCGCTGCGCTCGTAAAGAGTGGCATTCCGGAAGAAGACCCTCGCATCCGTCGTGGGGTGGCGTACATGCTGTCCACGCAGGGCAAGGTCGACGAGCCTCGCGAGTGGCAGAATCCGGCCCCTTGCTCACCCCGCTACGGAGGCTGGGCGTTTGAGGAGTCCAATTCCTATAACCTGGACTGCGACTCGACCTCGCAGGTACTGCGGGCTCTGTCTGCGACCAGCAAGCTGTCTTCAGTCGCCGATGCCACGAAGGAGGGGCTGGCCTGGCTGCGGGGCATGCAGAACCCAGACGGAGGCTGGCCGTCGTTTACCCGAGGTCAGGCGAGCAAGCCAGCGGGGCCCTATCCACTCGGGACGTTTATGCCGAGCGACTCTCTGCAAGACCTCCTCAGCATGGTTGGTAGCGCCTGTTTGACCTTTGGCGATCCAGCGACAGAGGATCTGACCGGACGGGTGCTGCAAGCGCTGGGACTGCTTGGCTATCGGCTGCCCGATCCAATGGTCCAAAAGGCTGTCGAATTTGTGCGTAGTCAGTTGTTCGATAACGGCGTGTGGTGGGGACGTTGGGAATGCAATTTTCTCCCAAGCTCTGCCTACATTCTGCTCGGGCTGGCGGCGGTGGGCGAGGATCTCCAGGCCCCCTACATCCGTCGAGCAGTGGCCTGGATCGAGTCCCACCAGAACCCGGACGGCGGATTTGGCGAGAGCATCGATTCCTACGGTAACTTGGCCTACGCCGGGATTGGGACGAGCAATCCCTATGTCACTGGCCTCGTCGTCTCGGCACTGCTCGCGGTGGGGGGCTCGCCCGATTGTATCGATCGGGCGGTGGGATTTCTGCTTCTGACGCAGCGTGAAGACGGACTGTGGCCCGGACTCGGTTACATGTTGGTGATGAATGCGCCGCTTCCGTTCTACAAACTTCCCGCCGATGTCTGGTCGGTACCGCTCGAAGCTTTGGCCGATTA
Source organism: uncultured Myxococcales bacterium (assembly GCA_937859535.1). Lineage (GTDB taxonomy): Bacteria > Myxococcota_A > Polyangia > Palsa-1104 > JAEUJZ01 > JAEUKA01. Next base: position 5,195 of record CALLYL010000773.1, on the reverse strand, counting down.
CAGGACCCGGGGTGGGGGCGTACATCGCGTAAATCCCCAGCAGCCGAGTGCTGGTAGTCCACAGCGATAGAGCACCGCATCGAGCGCACGCAACGGCAACGACAAAAGGGGCTGCTTGGTCTTATAGACCCGGCAGCGCTTCGTCGGTGAATTGGCTGCATCGAGGATCGCGTTTGCGGCCTCGCGGGCGACCTGATTGGTTCCTTCGGCGGATGCAAAGTCCATGCAGTGCTGCATCCATTCAGAGGCCATAACGAGATTGGGAATCTCGGTCTTGGCCTGCGGTCGCGACGTCCAGGCGCCGCAGGTGGTGATAAACAGGCTCTCTAGGTTCTGATCCTTCCGTTCGGGACCACGCGGGAAGGTGATGTCTGGATCGATGAAAAAGGACTGCACATCCTCGGGGCGAATGGCTTCCCCGTGCGATGCCAGGCTCGCGTTAAGCTGCGCCAGTACCTCTTCATAGATTTCCTGCGGATTGCACTTGTTCGCCGGTTTGTGAAAGAGCACTCCTTTGGTATTCCAGTCGGAAATGATCACCGAGAACGCTTCGGCTGAGTCCCCATTGCCATACGCCGACCAGTTGAAGTCCGGCCAGAACTGAGCCTGCGAAACCGAGGTCAGAGCCCACGGCGAGTCTGCGTAGCCAACATGTCCACGCACCAGCGGTAATTGTCGATTGAGGAAGAGCTGGACGCCATTCATCCACCCCGTGACAAGCTCACCAATGCGCGCCAGCGATGGGGCTGCTCGCCTGATTTCCGGTGTCAGCTTGTGCACCGCGACGTTCAGGGGGAGCGCGCACACATAGTAGTCCGCCTCGATGCGTGACAGCGTACCGCCTTCCTCTACCATTGCAGCGGTGATGCGTCGGCCATCGCACTCCAGCGAAACCAGCGTGGCCGGCATGCGGAGGTCGCCACCTAGCTTGACAAGCTGCGCAACCCACGGCTCTACCCACAGCATCTGTTCGGGTCCATCGAGCAGGCGGTCGATGGTGCGGCCCGGAAAGAAACCGTAGCTGAACATCTGGATCATCGCATCGCCCAGAGTGCGCGTGCTGGCCTCTTCCGGTCGCACGGCGATCAGGGCCAGCGATGGCAAGCTACCAATGAGTCGCTGATATTCCGGTGACATCCGCTCGGCTTCGACGAAGTCCCACCAACTGACCTCGTCAAACTCGGTGATGCGTCGCTCACGACACGAGCCAAGAAACGCCAGCGCCCGTCCGATGAAAAACGCCATCTCCGCAGGCGGAATCTTGTACATGAGGACTCGGAACGCATGCAGCGCTTCGAGGAGCCACTCGATCGAAAACTTGAATGCTGCCGGAATCTTGGTCGAAGGATCGCTCTGCCGTGCCAATAGCTCTGCGTCGCCTTCGACGATGTGCTCAAACACGCTCTTCCCGCTGAGAGACGGGATTCGCTTCATCGTGTCCGGTAGGTTCTTGTAAAAACCGGGGAAGAAGTGGAAGCCGTGCTGGCCCGGTAAATCCTCCCGCCCATCGGTTCCACTGCCGGGGACGGGCATTCCGCGTACCTTGCCTCCCCAGTGGCTCTTTTCATAGACGGTGACAGAGAATCCTCTTTCTAGAAGTTCCTGCGCGACCGATAGACCGCCGACGCCACCACCGAAGATTGCGACACGAGGTTTTGCCGAAGAACCGGATGTGGACAGAGACATTGCTCCATCATGGACCACAGGTGGGCGTGGATTCAACAGAGCAAGCGAGACTATCGACCTGTCTCGTAGTCCGCGAGGTTCAAGCGACGTGTCCGCAGTCGATAGCTGAACGCGAGTCCAGGCCAGTTATTGGTCTGCTCCCCAGTTGCAGTCTTGTACCAGCTTGTGCAGTCGGCCTCCCACACCGTTCCATGAAAGCGCTGCTTGAGTTCTTCGCGGAAAAGGCGCTGCGGCTCTGGCTTGACATCAAGATAGTGCGCTTTGCCGTCGCGGATTAGCTTGATCGCACTCAGGATGTAATGCGCCTGCGCTTCCAGCATGTACAGGATGGAGTTGTGCCCAAGGTTGGTGTTCGGTCCGTACAGCACAAAGAAGTTCGGAAAGCGCGGTACGGTGATTCCCAAGTACGCCGCCGCTCCACCTGAAAAGACCTCGCCGAGCTCGCGACCGTCCCGCCCGATGATGCGCATCGGTGCCAGAAACTCGCTGGCTCGAAATCCGGTTCCATAGATGATGACGTCGACGCTGTGGAGTGCTCCATCTTGGGTCACAAGTCCCTCCGACTGCGCCGAAACGATGGGCTCTGTCACTACGGAAACATGAGGCTTCGTCAAAGCCTGGTAGTAGTCATTCGAGATCAAGATCCGCTTGCAGCCCGCCGGATAATTCGGGGTGAGCACCTTCCGCAGCTTTTCATCGGGAACGGACTGTCGCAGATATTTCTCGCACAGTGACTGGGCAATCCGATGGATCGTACTCCCGCTGCGGAGTCCAAAGAATCCCAGATCCAACGTTGCAAACAAGCTGCTACGCCTAAGGCTCTGCACCGCTGGAATCCACTTGTACAGCGTCTGTTCCAAAGGACCATAGCGGCGGTCTGGCTTCGGCACGATCCAAGGTGGTGATCGCTGAAACACCGTGACAGACTTGGCCTGCGCGGCGACTCGCGGCACAAACTGAATTGCACTCGCTCCGGTGCCGATGACTGCGATCCTGCGCTCGGAAAGTGCAACGTCCTTTGGCCAGCGAGCAGAGTGAAATGTGAGGCCGGAAAAGCTCTGGAGCGAAGGAATGTCGGGGTATGCGGGACGGTTTAACTGACCACATGCCGAGATGAGAATTCGTGCCTCGATGGACTCTCCGGTCGCACTGCGGAGCTGCCAACTGGCGGTCGCTTGATCGAACTTGGCCTCCGTAATCTCTACCCCAAAGCGCAGGTGCGGAAGGAGTCCGTACTTGACCGCGCAGTGTTCGAGATAACCAAGGATCTCTGGTTGCTCGGCGTACTTTTTGGTCCAGTCGGCCTTCGGCTCGAACGAATAGGAGTACAGAGGCGCAGGCACATCGCAGGCTGCTCCCGGGTAGACATTGTCGCGCCACGTTCCACCGAGCCGGTCCGCCTTTTCGTAGATTGTGAACGAATCGATGCCGGACTGCTTCAGCTTGATACCGAGAAGGAGTCCTGCAAAACCGGAACCAATGATAGCGATTTGTGGTTGCACGAATCAGCACGCTATCACGACATCATCCCTTAACACCATGTGCGGGGGAACAGAGTGCGTGGTCGCTGGTCGTCCATCCACAGGAATCGTAGCCAGATGAATCTGGTGTGAGCCGGGGGTCTTGATTACTTGACCCAGAGTAGGCCGTTGCCGCCGCTGTCGACGCCTCCTTGGCTGCATCCGGTGGACAGACAAGTGTATCCTGCCCCGTGCTTGCTGGTCTGACCTAGCCCAAGTCCCAGTGCGGTATCATTGCTGGAACAGTCGTTTTCTTGGTTGGCAGTCCAGCCGAAGCGGGCTTGCTGATATTGGTAGGGAGTGTTGATGCCGAAGCTCTGACAGAACGGCTGAACGGACCACTTGGCGCCGCTGCCGAGCGACACTGGATAGGGCGCGGTGATGCTGGTCGGCCCATTGAAGATCGTCTGAGCGGTGCCGTTCATTGGTGCGACCATGGTGAAGGTGTAGCCGTCGAGTTCCCCACGCAGCTTGAGCGCTGGAACGGTCAGGAATCCTTGATACTTGGCATTGCCGGGCTGGGTGGTGAGATCGGTTGCATTGAGCAGGTTGCTATCCGTCCACAGCGCGGAACTGTAGGCGAGAGTTACGTCTCCGTTCGCTTTGAGCACGAGCGTCCAGCCGCCTCCATCTCGGGTCATGTCACAGACGGCTGTGAACGGTGCGGAGACACCCTGTGGTTGGATCTCGTAGTTGCCATCCGGGGTGGCCGGGTGGTTTTGGAGGATCTCCGCGCAACTTGTCGGCAGACGGCATAGGTTGGTGGTGCTGTCACAGGCGGCGCTGCCCGCGCAGTCGCTACCAAGAGCGCACTGTTTGCGAAGCGCACAGCCACCGCATGAGCCACCGCAGTCGATGTCGCTTTCGGCAGCGTTTTTGACGCCATCACTGCAAGAGGGTGCTACGCACAGGTCACCCTGACATACCTTCGATCCGCAATCAGCCGATACGTGGCAGCTTCGGTCGTTGCCGCACGCGCTACAGGAGCCGCCGCAATCGGTGTCGCTTTCGCTGCCATTTTTGATGTTGTCGGTACAGGTCGCTGCGATGCACAGCTTGGCTTGACAGTTACCGTCCGCGCAGTCCTTGCCAACGACACACCTTTTGCCGGTGGCGCAGGGTCCGCAGGAACCTCCGCAGTCGACGTCGGTCTCGTTGCCGTCCTTGACGTGATCGGTGCAGAGTGGCTCCGGCGCGCTCGCGACATCGCCACTACAAGAAGCACCCGCTAGCAGAAACACATACAGTACAGGCTTGTTCATGGTTCAGGCCCTCCCACCTCTCACAATACTCTGTTCCTTGCGTCGCTGGGGCTGCTCATTCAGGAACTGGTGCTCCCATGGTGACTGCGCCGCACCCGATGGAACACGATCGCCAAAGGTGGGATTCTAGCTAGACCTTGCGGCTCTTGAGTGCGTGGGCGACTCCGGCTTGCAGCGACCGCTTCGTCACGATCTGCCCGAGGTCTAGCCCCAGTCCAATCATGGTCTGCGCTACGTCGGCTCGAATGCCAGTCAGGAGCACTTCCGTACCGAGCAGTCGTACCGCTTTGGCGGCGCGAACCAATGCCCCAGCGACGTTCGAGTCAACCACCGTTACGCCGGTGATGTCGAGAATCACGGTTCCTGTTCGATGTGACTCGATGCCGCGCAACAGGGTCTCTAGCACACGCTCTGCACGCCCCGCATCAATGTGACCAACGAGTGGCATCACCATCACGTCATCGCTGATGGGAATAAGGGGCGTGGAAATCTGGCTCAGAGACTCAGCCTGGATGCGGATCAAGTCTTCTTGGCGTTTGGCCCGCAGGAGCATCTCTTCGGTCTCTTTGCGCTCCGTGACATCGACCAGCACGCCATCCCAGCGACTCGAACCATCCGGAAGCAGAGTGGGCGTCGCCGCACCCTGGAGCCACTTGGTGACTCCGTTTGGGAGCAGGAACCGTGTCTGGGCACGCCAAGTCGACATGGTCTGGATAGACTGCATGAC
>CALLYL010000772.1 GCA_937859535.1 uncultured Myxococcales bacterium | reverse complement strand
GCTGCATATGCGGCTCTTACTGATTGGCCTCTGTTTGCTTACGGCACTTGGCACGACCAGTTCGTGTGATACCCAGCGTCCGCCGAGTGTCGATCAAGTCAGTGGAGGTCTGAGCATCCGGCTCTCAAGCACCGACGTGACGATCCAGCCGGGTGCCAGTGTCACCGTGACCGTCAAAGTGCGGACGACGATGGATCTGAAGGGTCCAGTGCAGCTCAAGCTCAGCTATCCCGATGGAGCGGCACTGCCCACCGGGCTTAGCTTTGCGTTCGAACCGGGACAGCTCACGGTTCCGACGGGCACCGAAATCCCGGCCCAGCTACGGCTCGCGGCCGAGACCAGCGTCAAAATCTCCGAATACGCGTTCGTGGTCACCGCCTCAAGCGAGGGCAGAGAAGCGAGCATCCCGGTCCTGCTGCGCATCGCAGGCATCGGTCCACAGTGGGCGAGGCAGGTCGGAACGCTTGCCACGGACACCATGGTCGCGATGGCCACCGATTCGCAAGGGAACTTGTATGTGGCGATGAACTCGACGGGCAGCCTCGACGGAAAGCCCAACCAGGGCGACTACGATGGCTACCTGTTGTCCTATACGCCGAGCGGCTATCTGCGCTGGACGGCCCAGATCGCCTCAAACAAGACCGACTATCTAAGCGGGATTGCCGTCGACGCCGACGACACAGTGTGGGTATCAGGCTATACCTTCGGCATCTTACCCGGCCAGATGCCGCCGGGTCGAACCGATGGCTTTGTGGGACGATTTGCTCCGAGCGGACAGCGTCTTTGGCTCAAACAACTGGGCACGCCCGAGATTGACAAGCTGAGCGGCATCAGTGTCAGCGCTCAAGGGATCGCCACCGTGGTCGGCAGCACGGAAGGAAGCTACGGTAGCGCCACCAATGCCGGACTCAGCGATATATGGGCCGTGCGGTTTGCTGGCAACGGCCAAGAGCTCTCTTCGCTGCAAATCGGGAGCGATCAGGCCGACTATGCCAACGCGGTCAGCATCGACGGCAACCAAGTCTCGTACGTCGTCGGCACAACTGCCGGTGTGCTACCGACGGGATCTGCGCTCGGCCTCCAGGACGCCTTTATGTTGACCGTCCAGCCCGATGGCAAGCTCGGCTGGGTCCGTCACGTGGGCAGCGCAGGCAGTGATGAGCTACTGGCCACCGCGATCGATGGCAGCGGTGGCATCTGGTCCGCCGGTTACACCAAAGGAACACTCCCTGGCCAGGTCAGCATGGGCGGTCAAGATGGGATGCTGGTCCGCTTTGCCACCGATGGCTCACGTACCGTAACCAAACAGATCGGTACCAGCTATCTGGACAGCTTCCAGTCACTCGCCTGGGTCGGCGGAAAACTCTACAGCATCGGCAGCACACGCGGTGCCTTTGCCGGACAGGATGCCAGCGGTAGTTTCGACATTTTCGTGGGCAGACACGCAGCCGACGGCAGCCTATCGTGGATCAGCCAAAGCGGAACCGATCAAGCCGATAACGCTGCTGCCATCGCCGGTCATGACAACCAGTTGTTCGTCGGAGCGACCACTTTCGGGGTTTTCGAGAACCTAGTCCAACTAGGAGACAGCGACGGTTATATCCAAGCGCTCCGAGTGTACTAGCAACGTTTTTGGTGGAGCCGATATTTTCACTTGCGTACAAGGCAAGCTCACGATAAAAGTCGCCTCCACCTCCTTTTGGAGGAGTGGCCGAGTGGACGAAGGCAGCGGTCTTGAAAACCGCCGCGCGAAAGCGCCGGGGGTTCGAATCCCTCCTCCTCCGCAGGCTTGACAACCGAAGAGCGCAACGTAAGGCGAAGCATGCCGGTGCCTCACACTGACCAAAGTGAGCGGGTATCGGCATAGCAATTAGCAGTAAAACGGAGAGGTGACCGAGAGGCCGATGGTGCTCGCTTGCTAAGCGAGTGTACTGCCAAAAGCGGTACCGCGGGTTCGAATCCCGCCCTCTCCGCTGTTTCAAAAAAATCTCTTGTCAGTGCGGGGAGTGGTTTTGTATAAGCGGTCCCCGCCGTGACTCACCCCAACGTGAGAACTGGCACTGCACCAATAGCTCAGCTGGATAGAGCATCGGCCTACGAAGCCGAGGGTCGGAGGTTCGAATCCTTCTTGGTGCGCTTGTTAGGGGGTCCACCAGCAATTGGTTCGTCACAAGGTGACCTTGGCGAGCGAGTCGACATCTTTGGGATGAGGCTGGCGCTGGTGGAAGCTGCACAAGCAGCGATGCTAGGGGAAGTTCCCGTCGGTGCAGTCGTGCTGCTCGGTGAACAAATCCTCGGCGCTGGCGGCAATCGGAGAGAGTCGCAATCCGATCCAACGGCCCACGCAGAAATCCTGGCCATTCGGCAAGCTGCACAGGCTACCGGTAGTTGGCGTCTGTGTGATGCAACGATCTACGTCACCCAAGAGCCATGTCCGATGTGCGCCGGGGCCCTGGTCAATGCCCGAATCAAGCGCTTGGTATACGGC
>CALLYL010000771.1 GCA_937859535.1 uncultured Myxococcales bacterium | reverse complement strand
CGGCCTATTTTCACACTGCATATCCGGCACGGCATCGCTTCCGCTTCGTCGAGCCGGAGCGTCAAGGGCGATTCCTGGCGCTGATCCGGGATCTGTCCTATCTGTCGCTGCTCGATGCCTCCACCGCGCTTGCGGAAGGCAGAGTTCGTTTGGGAGGAACTCCCTATCAGTGGGAGTCCGATGAGATGGTCTACTGGCTATCGCCTCACACTGAAGACGAACGGCAAATCAAACACACCCTGGCAGAGTGTCAATTCACCGTCGATTCTCGTCACTCTACGTAGGACTCCCTATCCCCCGTTGGCTTCGCGCCACTACGTCCGGGGCGGCAGCGGAATCAGACGTGAAGTGGTGCGTTGGTAGTCCGCATAGCTGGGATACTTCCTTCTGGTGATCGCCTCTGTGAAGCGAGTCGAGCCATCAAAGAGCAGCGTAAGGAGTACCGCTCCGATGATGGTCCAGTTGATCCACCTTCCGCTGACCACGCACGCCATGGCGTAGAACACCCACCATTGCGAGATTTCGCAAAAGTAGTTGGGGTGACGGCTGTAGCGGAACAGACCGGTCGTTAGGAACTCGTCACCGATTGATTCACCGCGCAGCTTGCGGGCGCTTTTTTGCAAATGAAAGTTCCACTGCTGCTGATCGGCCAGCGTCTCGAACGCGAGCAGCGTCAGAAACAGAATCGCTAGCCCCACATCAAGCGCTCCGAGCGGCTGTCCGCGATGTAGCCATGCGAGATGGACCGGAGCGGCAATCAGATAGAGCAGCACGTTTTGATACGGCGCGATGAACGTGGCGTTGAAGATCTGAAACTTCACCGGCCCCAGTCGATCGCGCAGCACCTGCCAGCGGTAGTCCTCGCCCCCTTTTCCGTAGCCCCCTTTGCGCCCGAAGTTGTAGGTCAGTCGAGCACCCCACAGCGTCACGAGCACCGCCATCAAGTCCAGCCGAGGATCCGCAAACGACTCCCGATACGCCACATAGGTGACAAAGCCGGGCGGAGTCAGCGACCAGATGCGGTCCACCCAGGAACACTCATGGGTGATCACAGACAGTATCCAGCACAGCGCGATGATTGCGCCCAACACTGGAAGGAGTTCAAAAAATGGTCCTTGCATTCCAAGCTATGTATCGCGAAAGGCGCGTAGCGGATAGCGAAACCCATCGCAGGGCGTGCTTCGTCGCGTACAGTAACAACAGATTTGCGCGCCAGTAGAACCTACGGGCGACTGGAGCGTTACTGGTCTCATGCGACACAAACTCGGCCTCTCAATCCACCGGATCGCCTTCCTTCCTTTGCTGTTGATCGCGGCGTGTACGTCCTACATGCCCTACACCGATCGGATCGTGGATCGTTACAGCCTGGGCTCACACGATCGGTCGTTGCTGCAGTACTTCGTCTCCGATGAGTTCTGCCTGCGCCGTGACACCACAGACGAGACTGCCCACATCACCGCAGGGGGCACCATCCGCTTCTTTCGAGGTCGCCGCGTGGAAGAGCTACGCGTCCCTCGACATACTCCCGGTGCCACGGTCGGTTCTGGTGAGGGGGGCCTCGCCATCAGCTTTGTTCCTGGCGACAATCGGAGCGTGCTTGTGTTTGCTCCTGATGGCGACAGTGGTTGGGAGGACGCCTCGGAAGGGGAGCGGCACGGGCGTTTTGCAGCCCCGCCTCCTTTGGCCAAGACTCCCGGCGGCGGCGACCGCTACTTCATCCAGGGCGATGCAACGCGCACCATTCGTTACGATGGCAAAAGCTGGACCGTCCACTACGATCGGCGTCCCTACCTGCTCATCCGAGGTCGCGATGTGGAGGATCAGGAGACTCGAGTAAAGACGCTGCCAGGCCGTACCGTGGGTCGGTAAATCGCCAGTCCTCCGCGCTCCCAGGCGGCTCCGGTCCTCCTCCCTCCTTCCGTGTGTTCCCACCACGTTCTGTGAGCTGTTCGGCGTTGCTCGGAGAATTCACGGATGGCCGCCATCCCGCGCTTGCTCGGCATTCAGTCACGCGGTACGTTCGCCGCCTTGCTGGTGTTGAACGTGCGATTCCTACTTCTTCCTGTTTCGTTGCGGAGGCGACCATGAGTCCTCTTGTGAAGCGTGTCTGTTCCGCGCTGCCATCGGTCCTGGCCTGGATCTTTCTGTTTCAAGCCACCTGTGCGGAGGATCGCACCGGACGTTCCTACGAAAACGATCCTGGCCCGACGGTTTCGATCGATATGTCGATGGGCAAGCCGCCATGCGTAGGGCTCGGCTGCAAGATTGCGGAGTGTCCACCGACCGGCAGTGACACCGTGGTCTACGGCAAAGTCACCGCCCCGAACGGGATCGACCCCATCCGCGAGGCGATTGTCTACGTTCCCTCGAGTGGCACTCCCGAAGAGTTCCCCGGCGAGGTAAGCTGCGAGGTCTGTAACAGCCCTGTCGGCGGAGTTCCGGTCACCCAGACCATCACCGCCATCGATGGGACGTTCGAGCTGCGCCGAGTTCCCGTCACCGACGGCACCCCGATCGTGATTCAGAAGGGTCGCTGGCGCAAGATGACGCGCATCAAGGTCGAAAAGTGTGAGCGTCAGGCTTTGTCCGCAGAGGACGCCCGCTTGCCCAAGGCGCAAAATGAAGGCGGAATCCCGCGCATGGCCGTGGCCGTCGGCAACTGGGATGCCATCGAGTGCGTGCTGCGCGGAGTCGGTCTGTCGGATCGCGAGTTCACTGCTCCGAACGGAGGTGGCGCGGTGCACCTGTACAACAACCGCGCTGACGGTGATGGCGCGCCGGGAGCCGTCAGTGTGCGCGAGCTTCTCACGGACCTCAAGAAGATGAAGCAGTACAACCTCATCTTCCTAAACTGTAGCGATGACACCAACTCGGCGACGCTGCTCACCGATCCCAAAGTCAAAAAGAACCTGGTCGATTATGTCGCGGCGGGCGGTCGGATGTATGTCACCGACTGGTCCTATGACTTCATCGGTCAGCCCCCGGAATTTGCGCCGTACATCTGTTTTAACGACAACAAGCCGTGTACCGACCTCACCCCGCACGGACGGTTTTCGGCGACCGGACTGGGCAGAACCGGTAGCGTCAACCCACTGTGGGCCGAGATTGAACAAGGTCACCAAGGTGGACGCAACCTCGCGGCCTGGATGTCGATGCTTCCCGATCCTTCACCGGGCGGAAAGGTCAAGGTTGTCGATGACGTGGGCTCGTGGGTGCTGATGCGCCAGACCGCGCAGGATCAGACCAAGTATCCTTCGACCACCTGGCTGTGGGGGACCATCAAGGGAGAGCGCCGCCCGGTCACCGTGACCTTCGACTATCCGGCGCAGAATGCCTGCGGCAAGGTGCTGTACGCGACCTACCACACCCGCGAACACAACGAGAGCGGACTGTTCCCTGCCTACTGTCCGAAGACCAAGCTCATCGCGCAGGAGCAAGTCCTTGAATACCTGATCTTCGAGATCAGCTCCTGCATTGGCCCGATTGGCTGATCACCACGTCCACCCAGGGATCACCTTGGGCTCTACTTTTCTTTGGCCGGGAAGCGGAAGGCCCCCTCTTGACCGGCACAGTCGTTGTTGATGTAGAGCCACTCGACCCCGCTGCCACTCGCGAACGCGAGCGGACCGAGAACCTGATAGCCGTTCCAAGAAAAGCTGGCCTCTTCGTTGAGACGGCACATCCACAGCGCCACATCGGTGGTCTGTGCTGGCTGCCAACGGGGCCTTTGCCCCTGTCCACCACAGGCGTCTCCCGATAGCAGCGTGGACTCGCTGGGCAGGACTCCCACCACCGTTCGCAGACAGTGCAGCCCGAGGTTCTCTGGAAACGATTCGCTCGCTTCTTCATCCTTGATTGTTGCGACACGGCTCGGTTTCATGGGCGTTCTATCTTTTTCCAGCCACAGCTCGATGCCGTACGGATGCGGAATCCAGCGACCCGTGTAGGAAATCGTAGCCGACGGCGCACCGCGACACGGCCCGTTGCCGTTTGCCTGATCCTGTGCGAGCTTGGGACAAGTCCGGGTGCTGACAGAGAGCCGAGCGGTCTTCTGTGCCCAGCGTAGCTCCCAGCGTACTTGACGCGAAACCGGAAGCATCCCTGACAGCCGCTGCTGGAAATGGAGCGTGGTCGATGATGGCAGCGCCGGAAATGGCAGTGCGGTTTCCCCGCCCCTTGAGCTGGAGCCAGCGAGAAACGTCGCAGTCACTGCGGAAGCCAGAAGAATTCCTCTCATCAGTGCTTGTTTTCCGGAGCCGGCGGATAGATCGCCGGATTCAGGTCGGCGGGCAGGCTGGTAAAGAAGCGCAGAAAGTCCTGATGAACCGCCTTGGCGTCGCGGCGGCCTAGCTCGATTAGCTGCATGGCAAACTCGCCGTCGAACAGCAGATAGGAAAGCAGGTCGCTTTCGTCTTCGGCATCCATCTCGCAGATGATCCGCGCCAGTCGACCCAGCGCCCCGGGCGTTCGCTTGGCAAACGTGGGTGAACAGACATAGTCGACCGCCATCCGTCCGATGTTGTCCGAGGCTCGCACCAGCAGCGCCGACAGCGGCTTCATGCCCTCTGTCTTGTTGTGA
>CALLYL010000770.1 GCA_937859535.1 uncultured Myxococcales bacterium | reverse complement strand
GCATCTTGGTCGTTGCACTACTGATCGCACTGGAGTGGAACCTCTGCGCTGATGGCAAGATCATCATCAGAGGCTTTCTATCCGAGGCCAATGGGCAGCCGACGCAGCTCGTCTATTACACCTCACAAGAGCCGTTTGAGGTCGAGATCCAGCTCGCCATCTACGCGCACGACGGCGTCGCGCAGAAGAAGTATCGGCAGTTCTTCACGGGCTCTTCAGCCCTCTGCACCAAGGTCGCCAAAGCGACAGAGGATGAATCGAACAACGATCTCTGCTTCTTCGTGTGGTCCGGCGATGAGGAGGTCTGTGCTCAGTTCGGAAGGCCGGTCTCGGGGTTTGACATCACACTGGCCCCGCCCGCAGAGTCACATGTGCTGGAGCTCGCGGTATCTTCCCAGCACGCGTTCGTCCGCAACTGGGGAGTCGCTCCGGAGCCTCCAGTCACCAGCGAAGAGTCGCCAGCCACGAGCGAGGAGTCGTCAGTGGCTAGTGAAGAGTCGCCAGTTACCGATGAATTGGTCGCTGAGCCTGTGAACCCAGCGGAGGACCTTCGGTCCCTCGTTTCGCGGGCTACGCGGGCGCTGGGGGAGGTGGAGGAAAAGGACGCGAGCACGACTGTGAGACTCGGTGGCGAGCGAGTGGATATCGAGGTTCTGGCCGATGATGAAGGGCTTCTGCTCGGGGCGTTAGGCTGTCCGTCCCGGAACATCGAGCAAGCCTATCAAGTCCTTTTGCGGGCCGGAACCGTTGCCTGGGTTCGCCAGGATCTGAGCACCTATAGCCACTATCCGAAGATCCAGATCCGTCTGCCTGGAAAAGGGCTACGTGCTGATCTGCTTCGCGAAGTCATCGTCGAGATGGTGCGCTTAGCAGGCAGCAGTATCAGCGCTCGTCCGGCCCCAAGCACTGCCCCCTCTGCCCCCTCTGCCCCCGAGCTGGCTCCCTTGCTGCAAGCCGCTACCGAGCAACTTGGCTGTACGTACAGCGGAGAAGGTGACACCTTCCAGGTCAAGGTGCTAAGCGATCAAGAAGAAATCACAGTGGACGTGGTTGTGAAGGACGACGCAGTGGTAATCAAAGGGGTCGCGGGTGAAGTTGGTTCCCACTTCGATCCACTGTGGATTCTACGGCTGTCGCGGGCGTTTGAGCAAACGCGCATCTTCCTATCCGATGAGAAGCTCCTAAAGACCGAGGCATGGCTGGTACGCCGTGGGTTGGCCGTTGAGTCGCTGTCCAAGGCACTCAAGGAAGTTGCTGCGGCCACACGGATCCTGTTAGAGGAACTCGGCTGATTCACCGCTAGTAACGAATCAACGGGTGTCTGCGCATCACTGCGAGCTGACTGGCTGTGAATCCACTTCCCAAGCCCGCCACCACGGATGGTTTGTAGTTCATCAGGTTGTCTGCGCCAGTGTCTGCAAGCTGGTCCGTGGTGCCGTTGGCTTCAACGGTGTGATACAGTCCCAGTGCGTGTCCCAGCTCATGTGCGAGCAGCTTGGCGAGCTGTCCGCTGGTCAGCACAAAGGGAGTCCCATCACCTTGGCAGGAGTGTCCGCGCAGATACACTCCGTAGGTTCCGTGATTGCTACTTACCCCATCGGGAATGTGCGGCACGTAGCCCTCGGGTTCACTGGTTGTTTGCAGGACCGGATCGCTGATGCGGATGCAGCCAGCCAGTACCACCGGTAGCACACTGGACCGTGATACCTCGCCCGCCATTTGACAACTCTGTAGCGAGTTCACAAATGTGCCAAGGGCGGTGTGTGCACCGGGGGCCAGCGTCAGAGGATCACTGATCGTGGATCGTCGAACGCGCAACGCAGTGATCGAAAGTTCACCAGGCTGGAGGACGTCGTTGACTTGAGCAATTGCATCGGCCAGCGGAGTGGGGAGGGCCGCCTCGTCTGCATACAGGAAGGAACCTGGCGTAACCACCAGTTCAATGAGTAGTTCACCTCGGCCCGAAGTGGGTGTGGGATGGTTCGTCAGTGCTTCGATACGCAATCGATCGGGGCGGGAAGGTGCACTGCGATAGGGCAGGAAGGTGGTGCAATCGCGCAGCGCTGCGCGGACACGCATGGTACCCGTGACCGCTGGAGCAGGATCGATGGAAGGGAGCACGTAGACTCCGCCTCCGACGCCGACCGAGGTTCTCTGGGGACAGCTTACACAGAAACTTCCGTAGTCTGCGATCAAGCTTGGTGGCGTGACCCAATTGTTGTTGCTCGCATCGATAACGCTATGGAGCTGAACACATGATGTGGGGTCGGCCGGTACAGAGATGCGCAGCGTCAGCGGTCCTTGATTGATGCCGGTGATGGCAACTTCATCGCTGATACCCTCTCCGTCCAGCATCGGCTCGGCAACGGTCCGCCACGAGGGTGGTTCTTGGTTTGTGGCAGACTCCGGCTGAAGACTGCGATAGCAAGTAGGAGTCGGGGCCGGGCTCTCACTACAGCCTGGGAGTCCCCACATCAACAGCCCGAGTACCCATCGTAATATTCGATAAAAGCCGATCATGGAATCTATGGTAGCGCATGCAGACCTGGAAATTCCGACCGGACCGACTTGACACCAGCGCTCTTCACAAGAGACTCTTTGACCCGCTGTGTCGGATAGCTCTGCAAAGGATGTTGGCGCGCTCTTTAAGCTCCATGGTGCGATGGTTTACCGTCGTGCACTGCGCCTGCTGGGCCGCAAAGAGGATGCCGAGGAAGCCACGCAAGAGGTGTTCGTCCGAGTGATGCGCGGGCTGTCCCAGTTCGATGGGCGCAGTAGTATGTCCACTTGGCTCTATCAGATCACCACCAACTACTGTTTGAACCAGCTTCGCGATCGAAATCGTCGTCGTGACTTGTTTGGTCAAAACATGGTGGCTGATGAAGGGCGACCCGAAGCGTCCGTGACCGAGCTACTGCTGCTTCGGCGCTTGCTCGCTGAGGCAGAGGAGCAGCAAGCCAAGGCCGCGATCTATGTCTATCTGGATGGAATGAGTCATGAAGAAGCGGCGGAACTGCTGGGAGTCAGCAAGCGTACGGTCGGGAACCTGATTGAGCGATTCTTGGCGTGGGCCCAAAAGCGGAGCACTCCACTCGCACCTGAGGGGGGGCCTGCCGTCGGTCGTGCCGAGGTAAAGAAATGACTGGTTTCATCGCCAACAAAATGTTCCGAGTCGCTTGCCCAACCTGCTTTGCCCACGGGTCGAATCGGTCGCAGAGACAAAAAGTAGCAGCTAGAGGGATCCATGGAAGCGCAGCGGTTTGACCACATACGATCAGGCAGTGAGAGCTGTCCATCGGACTTGATGCTGGATCGTCTTCATTCGGGCGAGCTGCCAGCAAGTGCCGCCAAAGAGCTGCAAGCCCATATCGCCCACTGTGCGCAGTGTCCGCAGCGAATGGCGGCTCGGCAGGCAGGCTTTGATGCGTTTCCGGATGTGGATCCAAGACCCCTATTGGCTGGAATTCATCGCCGGATCGGAACAGAGCAAGAGGCCAAGGCGCGACGATTTTCGTTGGCCAGGCTGCTCGCGATCTTGACTCCGGTCAGCGCGGCGGCGGCAGTTGCGGTGTTCCTGATGATCGGTCGCACTACAGGCCCCGAGCAGCCAGATCCTGCGATGACACGCGAAAAGGGTGGCATGGCACTCCATGTCTTTCGGCAAGTCGGCCAAGGTTCCTCTGAAGTCATCAGCGGTGACACCTTTCGGCCAGGTGACCG
>CALLYL010000769.1 GCA_937859535.1 uncultured Myxococcales bacterium | reverse complement strand
CGACCCGACAAACCATGGATCGCCCCACCCGAAGCGTCCCGACTGGCTGGCAACCCGAGTGAAGCGCGGGTCTTTCCAGGCCAGACTCATCGCCAGCGGCCCCGCCATATCAATGCCGAGCAGCGCTCTCGAGGAGGTGACTCGAAACGACTTCTCGACCTGCGGCACGAGCGAATCGACGAGCCAGCGTGAAAATGAGTCGCCCTTGGGATCGACCTCGCCAAAGGTTGGATCGCGATAGCTGGCCAGCGCCGACAAGCGCGCCACCGCATCAGATGGTGACGACACAAATACACCAACCACGGGAGGCATCTTCCCCGCTTGGGCCAAGCGTTCGATGAGACGTGAATAACCACCGCGAACCAACGCATCCTTGCCATCCAGCACGTACAGCGTAGGAAAGCGTGTCGTCGTCGCTTGGGCATAGCCGGGCGGTAGATAGACCAGAACCTCGGGTCGTGGCTGTCCCTCGGGAGCTTCGGGTCCGACAATGCGTCGCAGCCTCGAACCTGGTTCCAGATACCCCGGTGCCATCGCTACGGAGTTGAAGTCCCCCGCATTGCCCCCAAGAAGGTTGCCAGGATTCGGCGGAATAAACGCCCCATCCCAGATCACCTCCGGATTGTTTGGGTCCGGGTACCGCTGCCCATGCAGATCAAAGCGATACTCAATCCTTGCGCCGCTCGCTCGCTTACCCAGATAGGCGAGTGTTCCGTCGAGCACAAAGGTCATCGGGTCTGCACCGGCTCGCCAACCATTAAAGTCGCCAACCAGTGAAAGCGATGGCCAGTCCACCACGCCCAGGTGCAAAAACGTCAGCCCTCGCAGCTCGCCAAATCGGTTGGCCAGCGGCAACTCGACGGCACGGTTGCGCAGTGCGTCCGCCAGCGCCAGTCCTCGTGCGTGCTGCTCCAGGGCGGTCAGATGGTCGCTTCCGCGCAGTGCCTCGATGAGAAGCGCCGCCTCTGGACTTTGATTGCTCTTGGCATCTTCCGCGAAGTCGATGTGCAGCGTGTGCTTCTGCGGCGAAAACACGACCTCATAGTGAGCGGAAATCGGCATCGCAACACGCAACGGTCCATGCATGCCAGCCCCTGAGCCATCATCGCTGGCAACATCCAGAAGCGCTGGCACCGCACTCAAACGGTCAAGCCGCGCACTACCAAATGAGGTCAGCAACGTCGGCACATAGACCTGAAGTTCCAGCGTCTCGCCCGGCAGCGTCACCGTTCCGCGATAGTCCTGGCCATCCCAGGTCAGCTCGGGAGCCAACTCTCCACGCAGCCAACCGTTGAAGCTGCCCGTCAGGCGCACTGACGGACCAAAGTAGCCGCCATCACCGCCACAACCAGCGCCGAGCGCACCAATCATTCCCGTCGACACCGCGAGAACGAACCAGCCGCGCTGCTGCCACCGAGCCCACCAGGAGCGAGTCATGACGCCGTATATTCCGTGCCGATTGAGGGTGTCAAGAACGCACACGCAGCCGACGCCCTCAGTTGGCGTCCAATGGGCGTCCCGTTCAATCCACGCCAAGTCGCGTTGACGGAACTGCGAGCGGATTGCTACCCTCAGAGGTCCTATGTGTGCGCGCAGACAGGCGCTTGGATCTCTTCGTAAAATTGGCGTTGCAGGGGCTGGGTTGGCACTCAGTGCCGCGCTTTTGGGCTCCACCGCTGTCGAGAGCGCCTCGCCCAAAGCCACTTCAGCGATGACGATGCCGTGGCCAACCCTCCCCGTCCGAGACGTTCGAGCTGGCATGACTGGCTATGGTCTCACGGTATTTTCGGGACAAAAGCCGGAGCGCTTCCCGATCCGTGTCGTCGGAGTCTTGCCAAAACACACGTCTCTGATGGACATCATCCTCGTCGAAAGCGATGACCCGCGACTCAAACACGCGGGAATCGTCGCCGGCATGTCTGGATCGCCGATCTATATCGACGGGAAGTTGGTGGGTGCACTGTCTCTCGGCTGGGCCTTTGCCAAAGATGCTCTCGGGGGAGTGACACCGATCGAATACATGGCCGCAGACCTCAGTCGCCCACTTCGCGGTCGAGACTATAACCATCTTGCAAGCCAAACCTCCGTCGCTGAACGCCCACTGTCACCGATCGCTGAACTCCATAAACGGCTGCCGACCACGCTCGGCTCGCTGTCGACGGGCACCGACGCACTCCAGCCCGTCGCGGTGCCACTGCTGGTCTCCGGTCTTTCGGAACCAACCATGGCGGTCCTGCGCGACGCGATGTCTCCCTATGGAATCCAAGTGACCCCTGGTGGTGGCACTGGCAGTGTCCCTGTGGCAAGCGCACCGCGCACCTTTGAACCAGGTGGAGCGATCGCGGTCGAGCTCGTACGAGGCGATGTCTCCATGCAGTCAATTGGTACCGTCACCGCCATCGATGGAAATCGCGTACTGGCATTCGGACACCCGATGCTTAACGCTGGAGAGACCTATTTTCCCGTTGCGACTGCTGAGATCACCGCGTTCATGCCGTCGCTGGTGTCCAGCTTTAAGTTCGGACACTCGCTGGTTCCTGTAGGTGCATTGATCCAAGATCGCTCGGCAGGAATCATTGCGGACACCTCACTTCGGGCACAGACCATCCCGGTCACTTTTGCAATTTCGCCGCTGGGCCAACCGAGTCGAACGCTGCGCACAGAGCTCATCAGCCATAAGCTCTTGACCCCGGTTCTGGTTGGCGTGGTGGCCGTGCAAGCGGTCAACGTCATCGCGTCGGATGTCGCCGAGGTCGCGGTGAGGGTCGATTCGACCCTGCAAGTGACCGGACATCCGCCATTGAGCCAAACCGACTACCTGTTCTCGACGGACGGTTACTCGGGAAAGATGCTCTCAAACTCGATGGGCGTGCGGCAACTACAAGAGATCCTGAGCAACCCGTTTGGACCGGTCCACATCGAGAAGCTCGATTTGAAGGTTGAACTGCTGTTCAAGTCGCAAGTGGCCGATCTTGTCTCGTTTGCGCTGCCCTCCGACGAACTCGAGCCAGGCACCACGGTCCCGATCCGAGTAGCGATTCGTCCGTTCGGCCAACCGCTCAGCTTCCTCACGATTCCGGTGGAAGTGTCGCGTGCCCTGGCTGGACAGACTGTAAAGATCGAAGTCCAAGCGGGCTCGCAGGTCAAACCGGAGTTGGCACCGCCGGACAACCTGACCGATTTCATCGACAACCTTCGCAA
Source organism: uncultured Myxococcales bacterium (assembly GCA_937859535.1). Taxonomy (GTDB): domain Bacteria; phylum Myxococcota_A; class Polyangia; order Palsa-1104; family JAEUJZ01; genus JAEUKA01. Next base: position 5,236 of record CALLYL010000769.1, on the reverse strand, counting down.
AGGATTCTCCGCAAAATCGCTGGTCGTGACGATGACCACCGGTGATGAGGGAGTGAACTTGCGCGGCAAGATTGTGCCAAGCCTGCCAGCCTCCGTGCTGGCGACGCTGCGCCCCGGTGCCAACAGCCGTCGCGGAGAGGTACAAAAGCGTATCTATCGAACGCCCCAGGATGTCGACTGGGTGATGCAGGGGAAGCAGGAGCTGACCGTGCAGATCAAAGAACTCCGAGAAGACACGCGGATCACGACCACACGGTGAGAGCCATGAACCACAGCGTCACTGCATCGATCGCTTGTGCCCTGCTCGGGCTGATGATTTCCGCACAGCCATCATGGGCTGGTGGCACTCGCAGCATTCGCGTGACCACGTATCAAGAGTTTGCCGAGGGACAGGACCAAGGCGTGATCATCACCTCGACAGGCGATGTCCAAAGCGGCTGGTCCACGACTCGGCTCGAGATGCCACAGCCCGGAGACGATGCCGTGCGAGTGATGGCGGTCGGGCCGGATCGCTCGGTGTTCGTCGGAACAGGCGGTGAGTCCCCCAGCGTCCATCTGTATCAAGGAGGCAAGCTGCGCAAACTGGCGAAGCTACCGACCTCAACGTGGGTGAGTGCACTCGCGGTTCGACCAACGCCAAACGGCACTCATGTCCTGGCGGCAACGGTCGCTGATGGTCGAATCTTCGATGTCGCCCCCGATGGGAAAGTAGAACTGTGGGCCCAGGTCGAAGCCGAGCACATCTGGGCACTCGTGCGAGATGGCCAAACCACGTTGGTCGCGACCGCCCCCGGACGACTGCTGGCCATCGACGATCGGGATTGTGGATCGGGACGTCCGACGGATGCCAAGACCCGCTCGCGCACCCTGTTTGAGAGTCCGGCACGGCACTTTTTATCGCTGAGCAAAGGCGACGACGGCGCGTTCTATGTGGGCACCAGCGACGAAGCGATCCTGTATCGCATTGTCCTGGACAAAAACGGTCATGCCAGTACCAGGGCCATTCATGACTTCGCCGGCAACGAGGTTCGTTCGATCGTCGCTCACGCTGGAAAAATCTATGTTGCGGTAAACGACATGCAGCGTGGCGACACCCAAGTCCGAGGGACCAAGATCACGGTTCCTGCGGCTGGAACGGCACCAGGGGTGAAGCCGACGCCTCCGACGACCACCACCGCCACCCCATCGACCAGCCCGATCGAAAAGAAGGGCAAAGGAGCGCTGTTTCGGATCGACGAGGCCGGCCGAGTCGAGCAACTCCATGCGATCAGCGATGCTTTCTTCAACGACATCGCTCTCGACAGCGATGGCAGTATCTTCGCCGCAGCCTCTACTCCCGGTGGACGAGGCCGAGTCTTTCGCGCCCTCCCCGACCGCACGGTCATGACCGCGCTCGAGTTCAAAGAAAGTGATGTGTTGTCACTGTCGCTACACGACGGTGACCGACTGGTAGGCACGGGCAGCGCAGCGGGCATCTATCAAGTCGTACAGAAGCCACCGACGGGCGCATCGTACCAGAGCAAGGTCTTCGACGCCTTGGCCGTGGCCCGTTTTGGGGCGCTCCGTTTCCTGGGCGATGGCGTTCGCGTGGAGACACGAAGCGGCAACGTCCAAAAACCTGACGCTGCTTGGAGCCCGTGGCAACCGCTTTCCAAACTCAGTCGGGTCGTCGCGACGGGCGAACAGATGGGTGAAATTGTCTCCCCGTCCGGCCGTTACCTCCAAAGCCGGTTCCTCTTTACCGAACAAGGGATCCTGCGCGACTTCTCTGTGTACTATCAGCCGGTCAATCTGCGACCCCGCATCACCGAGATCAGCATCGGTGAAGATCCGCTCTCGCGGTTGGCCAGAGGCGTCAAGCCGAGCCTGATTCGACCGAAGTCTCCGCTCGTCAAGCTACGCTGGAAGGTCGAAAATACCGATGAAGATGACTTAAGTTATCGTGTCTTCATCCGACGAGCCCAAAGCGGACTCAGTGACCAAAGTGGCGAGCGGATCTGGCTCCGTTTGTCTGGAATAGACCCCATCCCACGCAGCGAACTAGATTTCAATACTGAGACAGTTGGCGACGGTCTGTATGAGATCAAGGTGACCGTCTCGGACGAACGAAGCAACCCGGGTGATCTCGCTCTCAGCCATGAGCTGGTCTCGACGCCAGTGCTCATCGACAACCGTCGACCCGAGTGGCAAGACCTCCGCTTCGATGCCACAAGCCAGGTGCTGGCCGCCAAGGTATCGGATAGTGCCTCACTCATCACTGAACTTTCGCTTTCGATCGATGGCGGCGACTATCAACCGCTGACCGCTCGAGACGGCATACTCGACAGTCCAAGCGAGGAGGTTCAGCACAAAGTGGCCAAACTTCTACCGGGATCCCACACCCTGCTGCTGCGCGCCACTGATGCGGCGGACAACGTGGCAACTACTCAGCTAGTTATCCAAGCCAAATGATGAGCAGCCTGTGATATAGTCGTGCTGCAAAAGTGACCAGTCCTTGGGGAGAATATTCCTGTGCCAAGTGTTAGCTATGCGCTCCGGTTCATCTCGGGCAAGTATCAAGGTGGTGAGTTTCCACTGCACAAGGGCCGCGAGATCGTTATCGGTCGATCGAGCGAACTGGAAATGGTCCTCATCGAGGACATGGTGTCGCGTCGTCACGCAGCCATTACCGTGAACGGGGATGAGCTGTCTATCGCGGACGTTGGCTCGACGAACGGAACCTTCGTAAACGGCGAAAAGGTCAAGCGCGCCCGTCTCAAGGAAGGCGATCGCATCCTGATTGGCACCTCGATCATGAAGGTCGTCACCGTCGATCCAAGCAACAACTTGACGGAGGCCGAGGCCAAGAGCCAGCTCGAAAAGCGCGGCCAACAGCAAATGCAGAAGACCTCTGCATCGACGCGGGCGATGACCGGCAACATCGAAGAAATCCCGCTTCCGGATCTCCTCCAACTGTTCTCGACTTCGAAGCGGACTGGTGTGCTCACCGTAAGTGGTCCCAACAGCACCACCGGCCAGATATTCCTCCGCAAGGGCCAGCTTTACTACGCGACCATTGATGATTCGTACGAGATGAAGCCTGACAAGGCGGCGTACCGAATCCTGACCTGGGAAAAGGGCACGTTCGAGCTGGATTCGACGGAAGAAAAGACCTTCCTCGAAGAAATCAAGGACTCGACCGAAGGTCTGCTGATGGAGGCGATGCGCATCGTCGATGAAATGCAGCGCCTGGATCCAGAGTTGCCCCCCCGAACGGCCGCACTGACGATTCCCAAGCCACTGGTTCCGGCACTCGGAGAACTGTCCAAGGAGCAACTTGAAATCTTTCAGGTTGTGCTCAACGGTGCAACCACGCAGGGCGTACTCGACAAGACTCGTCTGGCCGACTGCGATGCAGCGCAGGCTCTTGTGGATCTCATCAAAAAAGAGTACGTCGCCGTCCGCTCCTAAGTCCGCGCCTCGCAAAACTCGCTTGCTCCGCATCTCAACAGACAGGTTTTCTGGTCGTGGTAATGCTAAGATGCGTCTGTGAAGACCATCGTCGCTGCATTCCATCCCTCGTCCCCCAGCGAGCTCCATCAGGGGCTTCTTCATCGCCAGGATATTCGGCTGTTCATGGTCCATAGCCTGCCCGAGCTGATCGATCGCTTGGGCAAGGGTGCCGACCTGTGCTTGATAGGTCCACAGCTTGCCGACTGCGGGGCGGCCACCGCGAGCCAAGCACTCCGCAATCTCCGTCGCAGTCATCCTATCCCGCTCATCCTGATCCACACTGGAACAGCGCATGCGGTCGCATTGCCCCCCGGTCTGTTTGATGAGGTGATTGAGTGGCCCGCCCAGCAGGCGATGCTGCCGTTCTTGCTGGCTCGCTACCTGGGAGTTCCAGCCAGGTCGAGCGAGCGCTTGCCGCTCAAGCTCCACATCTATCTCGGAACGGCCAATGCAGCATCGAGCAGTCCCGATGCCTTCCTTGGTTCCTCGATAGACATCAGTCTCGATGGGCTGCTGCTGCGGACCAACCGAGCCGTCAGCGTTGGCGATCGACTGGGGATTCGCTTCACACTGCCAAGTCGCCCGCAGGCCATCGGAGTGACGGGCCGGATCATCCGTCTTGATACCCGAACCCACGCTCCCGACGCGGCGGTTGCCTTGTTGTTCGAGTCTCCTCCTGACGAAGTGCGGATGGCGCTGCAAGAGTTCTTCAAGTCGGCGAGCGGTCGCGCCTGTCGCTGGAAAATCATTCGAGATGGACAGAGACAAATCGTCAAGCTTTCCGGAGTGCTCAGCGCAGAGGTCGATCTGTCGCCGCTGAAACAGTTGCGGGGGGAAATCGACTTCAACCTCCGCGAGTTCCGCCGTATTAGCTCGGACAGCATCCAAGCTTGGCTCGATCTGATTCGATCGCTGCGTGGTGCCTCGAAGATTCGACTGCTGGAATGTCCGATTCAGTTTGTCCAGCAAGCCGGTGCCATCAGCAACCTCCTTGATAACACCGAGGTCGTCTCCTTCTTTGCACCCTATGTTTGTTCGCGCTGTGGACTCGATGAGGAACAACTGATCGACGTGCGACGTGACATGTACAACATCCAAGGTGTTTTGGAACGCAAACCGCCCACCTTTGGCTGCGTCCGCTGCGGCACGCCGATGACCTTCGATGACATACCCGAGCGCTACTTTATGTTCCTGTAACGTCCTGTGTCGGTTCCGCTGCGATCTCTTGAAAGGGAGTGAGTCATGCCCGAGCTTGCAACCCCGGTTACTGTCCGAATCTCTGACACAACGGATGGGGTGCCGGTGAGCATCCCAGGAACTCTTTGCGCCGTCGGAGATGAAGCACACACTCAGCTTGCCTTGCGGCAGACATCTCCAGGTCTCCACCTCTTGCTCAGTGGAGATCGTGACTACTACATTGTGATTCCGCCGCCGATCGAAGCAGCAACGCTTGCCCAGCTCCGCAGGCAGGTCGAGCGAAGTGTTGCGGCAGTATTCCCAGGACGACCGGAGGTCCGGAGACGACTGTCGCAACTTGTCGAGACAAAGCTCGGCGATGGTCAGGAGTATGCAAGCAAGGAACCACGCGCAACGGATACCCCACTCACCGATGGAGGAATGGCACTCAATCTTGTGAGCGGAATCTATGGTGCCAAACCGCTGTATTTGCTCGCGGATGGGAGACTGAGCCTCACTGCCACAGAGCCCGTAGCGACCAGCTTTGATCTCTGTGAGGTGTTTGTCG
>CALLYL010000768.1 GCA_937859535.1 uncultured Myxococcales bacterium | reverse complement strand
GGCGCAGTTGGTTGAGGTTCACGTATTACCTTTGGTAATCGAATACATAAGATTTGACCCGGAAAACGTCGCTGTGGTGCAATTTTGCGAGGCCAATACAGGAGTCAATGCCATCCCATTGCAGTTAGTGCCATAGTCCAGCGTTGCCTCCAATGAACTCTTATCACACTTACAGTCACAAATTTGCGCAAACCGGCTTCCTTGATCATATAGATTAATACTCTTACCTGCACATGAGGGTGCGTCTGGCAGATAGAAGTCGTAAATGCACTTGCCCATAAATAAGAATCCATCACTTCCGCACGGTGCAGCCAGATCTGGCGCTGGCAGCAAGTCAGCCCGCAGATCCGGTAGCGTCGTGAGGTCAGGGATGTCGATTGAGCTTCCGTTTTGCTGTTCGAGGATGCAGCCGGTTAGGGATGCGCAGAACAGACCGGCAAGCAAGGGAATGCTCTGCGTGTTCCGCCTGGTTGAACTTCTACTTGAGTGATGGGCTACGATTTGTCGTGACTGCATGCTGCCTCTCCAATTACTCGTGTCGCTGCGGTGGCAGCCAGATGAGTAGTCCACCGCCTACGCCCGCAGCCGCGCCAGTGATCATCAACGTGACGCCGATCGCTGTGTTGGGCACCTTGGCCAGCACATCAGTGCATTGGTTGGAAAGATCCAGACAGCGACCCGCCAGCCCCGTCAGCGTCGCGCCAGCGATCACGCCAGCAACACCGAGCGTCAGCCCAACCGCTCCGACTGGAAGTCTCCACATCGCACGAGCGGAGGGAGTCATTGGATTGGCGGCGGTTCCGCCTCGGGTCCGATCCAGTGCCAGCAAGATCTGCTTTTCAAGTGCATCAATGTCTGCCCGCCGCTGCCCAACGGTCAGTTGATCATCCGCGATGTCCCGAATGAAGTCACGGTACCGGACCAAGGACCGCATCGCTTCATCAGGGTGATTCTGTCGCAGGTGCAGCGAGGCCAGCAGAAAGTACAGCAGGCTTCGGCGCGGCGTCTCTACCGAGGTGACAATGTAGTCATAGGCGTCTAGCGCTTGGGCATCCTGACCGCGAGCCAGGTACTCCGCTGCTTCTTGGCAGATGTTCGGCTTGCAAGTGATCGGAGCCGTCAGTCGAGCTGGCTCGTCGGCAAGGGAAGCGCCAGGCAACAGCCAGACGAGCACCACGGCGATGACTGAGATCGAAGCACGCATGAGTGTCCACCCTCCATTTTCCTTCGGCGCTCCCTCTCCAGTCAAGGAGTGTCGCGTAAAGATGCCAATAGATGGACGTAGTTGTGTTCGGTGGATGTGGGTGAAGCGTGATGAACTCAGTTTGGAATCTACTCGACCCGATCTGAGAGGCGTCAGCGTCCTAGACGACCAAATCCACAGGGGGCAGATCCCGTTCTCGCCGCGCTCCTACCGCTTCACAAGCAACATCGCCACCGGCGCTCGATCCGATTCGCCGATGGGAAGTGAGATGAGCTTTTCCCAGCCGAAGCGGGCAAGGCTTTCGGCGAGTAGGGCTTCGTCGTAGCGCTTGAAGCGGAACATCGAGAATCGGCGCTCGGTCTGATTCCGGGTCCGCACCGTGGCGACGGCATCTAGCGCGTAGCTGCCGGGAATCAGGGTGTGGTTCATGAGTTCAAAAGCGAAGTCGTGTCCAGAATAGTCAAGACAGTGGGCACGCCACGGCGCTCCCAACCATTCGGCATGCGCTTGGGGAAACGGATTGCGGAACACGGGGTCGAGTCGGCGGACCTCCTCATCGCTGGCGCCGACCGCTGACGGTCGCTGCTGAAAGTCGAGTAGAAGCATGTCTCCTGCTTGGCAATGCGCGAGGCTGTGCTGGAAAAATCGCGGCTCACTGTCGAGGTTGGAAAGCGTATAGCCGAGCATGGTGTAGATGCGTTTGCGACGACCCTTGGTGGGCGTATAGCTGACCTGTGGATACTGCCCCAGGTCGTGAAAGTTGCCATGGACCAAGAGCGTGTGGACCGCAGACTGCTCTCCAAACGTGTCGATCGCGTGTTGGTAGGCTGTCGTCAACAGCGGTTGGCTGATGTCGAAGAGCAACAGCTCGATGTCGGGCTTGGTGCGCATCGAAAGAAGGTGCTGGACGAGTTGTACCTCCAGATGACCGTCGCCCACTCCGAGTGCAATGACCTTCAGCGGACTTTGGCCACCTTCTGTCATGACTCGACGAGCAAGGCCATCAAGCGGGTACTTGGATCGTAGCGCCGTGACATACTCAACGTCATGGCACATCGACACATACGCCAGTGCGCTGCGATGTTCCAGATAGGCGTTGGTCTGTTCGATGTGACCACCGGGGCCGTTCAGTGTCCGCACAAGCTGCTGCACCATCCGCATCGAGTCGTAACCCGGCGGAATGTAGCAGTTGTAGTTGGTGTCCATCGCTGGATTGCTTGCGCTCGGCTGCGTCGGATCGTCGAGTACATCCTTCCAAGTCAGCGCCAGTTCCTCGACATCTAGCAGCCGTAGCACCGTTTCCCGCGACGGTGATACCTGGCCACTTTCGATGTTCTTGATGGTGCGCAGAGACAGACCGGCACGCTTGCTCAGCTCGATTCCTGACAGGTGCGCGGCCTCCCTTCGCTGCCGCAGCAGCGTCGAAAATCGCTGGAATTGATCGGGCAGAAGG
>CALLYL010000767.1 GCA_937859535.1 uncultured Myxococcales bacterium | reverse complement strand
TTCTTGCCAATGATGTCGCCCAGTCGGTTCTTGGTAGAGGGGACGACTTCGACTCGTTCCTGACCGATGAAGAACTGAATGTCGGTCTGGCCCACTGAAATGGTGCAGCCGGGGCTTAGGTAGGCCTCGCGGATGCGGATGCTGTTTACGTAGGTACCGTTGGTGGACCCAAGATCCCGGATGATGTAGCCGAGTTCATCTTGCTCGATCCGGCAGTGAAATCGTGACACCGTCTCATCGGCGAGGACGAGATCATTGTCTTCCATCGCACCAATGCGGATGGTGCTTTGGTCATACTGGTGTTCTTGCCGACTGCCGCCTTGATTGGTGATGAAACGGCAGGTCCGAACCTGGATGGTTTGGGGACGCGCACCGTCGTAGTGAACCTTGGTGGGGGGCAGAAAATCCGGAAATTTCCGCCGTGGCTCTGACGGCGCACTCATTGCTAGTAATTAAACATGTAATAAAAATTACAGTCAAGGGCGGGACTTAGAGTGCTCCTCGGCGAGCCTCTGGCCCTGGCTGGGCTTGGTGCCCCTGGTCGAGCTCAGTCGTCTCGTTGCTCATCCATCGTTGAGTGGTTGGGCCGTGCCTTCTCGTGGTGGTTTTCGCTTGGATTCGCTATCGAGAGACTCGGGTCTGGCCGGACCCATAGCAGCAGAGTCAGACGCCGTGCCACTTTTGGATGAGGCTGCATTCGGGAACCTAAGTCGTAGTCGAGCCAGACTTGGCAGCCATCGGCGCAGGCCACAAGGTGAACAGCAGACGGTTGCAACTCACGTGACAGCACGGTCTCTTCCTGTTGGCCGGCGAGCTGTTCCGCAAGAACTCCGGCTTGTTCCACCGCGCTGAGGATCGACAGTCGCTGTCGCAACAGAACCCGCAGCATGTGGCCTTGGTTGGAGGGCAAGCCGATGCAGATATCGCTAAGCTGCCTATCGGCCAACAGACTCGGCAGTTCCGTCAGGGAAAGTCTCGTTGGTGGCAGCCCGGTAGCCCGGGGTGGCACACTGTTTCGGAAACTGCGGCGCAGCAAGGTTACCCCTCTCGGGGAGATGTGTAAGCATAAGTCGTGCCACGGCTTGGCGAGAGCGCATGGCGATAGCCGCCTCGTCGCAGTTTGGCTAAACCCGCCAAATCAGATGTCCGGTCCAGCGGGCGCTGACCGGTTGCCCGTTCAAAGATCGTCTTGTGAACGATTGTGTGGGGTCTGCAGACGACAGATGCTTATGAACTCGGGTCTATCGACCTGAGCGGTCTGTGCCGGAGTGGATGGAAATGCGGGCCGGGCTATTGATCGCCGGACAGGACGTTCTTGGCGATGACCATGCGCTGGATCTGCGACGTGCCTTCATAGATTTGCAGGAGCTTGGCGTCGCGCATCAGCTTCTCAACGGGGTATTCTTTGGTGTAGCCGTAGCCACCGAAGACCTGAACCGCATCAGTGGCTGCTTTCATGGCCATATCCGCGCCGTACAGCTTTGCCATTGACGAAACGATCGAGTCAATTCGGCCCTGATCGACCATCCAAGCCGCACGGTGGCATAGCGAGCGCGTCGCTTCCAGCGCCACTGCCATGTCAGCGAGGATGAACTGGATCGCCTGATGGGCGGCGATGGGCACTCCAAATGTCTTGCGCTCTAGTGCATAGGCACGGCTCTCATGGAGAGCTCGCCCGATGAGACCAGCCGCACCGGCCGCAATCCAGGGACGTGAGCGATCGAAGGTCTTCATCGCAATCTTGAAGCCTTCACCCTCCTGGCCGAGCAGCGCTTCCTTGGGCAGTCGCACCTCATCGAAGATGACGTCGGTGGTGTTGCTGGCGCGCTGACCCATCTTGTTTTCTTTTTTGCCGACTTTGACGCCCGGCAGATCCCGATCCACGACGAAGGCGGCAATCTTGCGGTTGCGAGCCTTGAGGTCTTTTTCGGCCTTGGGATCAGACGTAGCGAGCACGGTGTAGAAGCTGGCGTAGCCACCGTTTGTGATCCAGCGCTTTTGGCCGTTTAGGATGTAGCCGTCGCCGTCTTTGACGAAGTGGGTGCGCAGTCCCGCGACATCCGAGCCAGCGTCGGGCTCTGAGCAGCAGTAAGAAGCGAAGATGGGCTCGCGAGTGAGCCACCCGAGATACTTTTCTTTCTGCTCACGGGTGCCGGCAATGATGACTGGCAGCGCGGCGAGGGCGTTGGCTGCCACCGACGTGTTTACACCGGCACAGGCCCAGGCAATTTCTTCTTGGATCATGCAGTGCGACAGACACGACAGCCCGAGACCACCAAACTCCTCGGGAACCTCGCAGTTCATGAGACCGAGGCTCCAGGCCTCCTTGAGAAGCTCGGTGGGAAAATGTCCCTCTTCATCGAGCTGACCAGCGACGGGGACAATCTTGCTCCGGGCAAAGTCCCGCGCCGTCTTGCGAAGCTGCTGCTGTTCCTCGGTAAAGTACAGATCGTACATTTAGGATATCTCCTCTATGGCGGCACCAATTTACCCCGGTTTTCGTCGATTTTGGGCCGTCAGCGCCGATTTTGTGAGTATTTTGAACAGGTTCGGCCTTTGCGCTCTTGTTTCGTCTCAAAATGAGGCAGTCTTGGGGGACGCGAGTGCTGTTTGGGAAAATGTAACAGGTTGACCGCAGACAAAGAACCGGCCTACGATTCTGAGGATTCATAGTCCGTGGCTCTTCCCTACGGCAAATACCTGCTCGACCGCAAGCTCGCTGAAGGCGGCATGGCCGAGATATTCCTGGCCCGACCTGCGCCTAACGCGGCCGGTTTGGGAGTCAGGCCCGGTCCGTTTGTGGTCAAGCGACTATTTGCTCACCACAGCGCCGAAAATGAGTTCGTGCGGATGTTTAAGAACGAGGCGCGTCTGGCGTCTCGATTGAAGCATCCCAACATTGTCGACATCTTCGACCAGGGCGAGATCGACAACTCGTTCTTCCTCGCGATGGAGTTCATTAACGGCGAGGATCTACGCGGCATTGCCCAGCAGTCCGATACGGTGAACCGTCGCCCACCGCTGGCGGTGGTGTGCCGGATCATCATGGACATCCTCGCTGGGCTGCACTATGCGCACTCGCTCACCGACGATAACGGTAAGCCTCTCGGTGTGGTTCATCGCGATGTCTCGCCGCAGAACATTTTGGTGACCTACGACGGTGTCGTGAAGATCATCGATTTTGGAATCGCGAAAGCGACGATGGCTCACGAAAACGAGCAGACGCAGGCGGGCATGGTCAAAGGCAAGTACGCCTACATGTCTCCCGAACAAGCGCGGTCCGCCCGGCTAGATGGCCGATCAGATGTGTTTTCTGTCGGAATTCTGTTGTGGGAGTTGATCACCTGGCGGCGTCTGTTTAAGCGTGGCACTGACTTGGCGACGATGGTTGCAGTGGCCGAAGAACCGGCACCGTCCATGCTGCTACTCACGCCGGACTGCCCGCAGGAACTCGACGACTTGGTGCAAAAGTCGCTCGCCAAAGAGGCGGACCAGCGCTATGGCTCAGCGAGAGAATTCCAAGAGGCGCTGACCGACTGTATGACCAAGCTCGGCTGGGACTTTAGTCAGAAGGCCGTTGGCACCTATATGACCGAGATTTTCCGCGAGCGGATGGTGCAGCGCGAATCGGAACTGCGCGCGGTGCAAAATGCGGCCAAGCGCGACTCGCTGCGTCAGCCGGTGGCGGCGGTGCAGGTGCCTCAGCCAGCGGTGAAGAAGCAACCGGCGGTCACCATGCCGCTGCAAGTCATCACGCTGCCGCCGGCGCAAGGCGGCAAGCCGAACATTCCGGCCAACCTGCGGACGACGATGCCATTTGGTCCGTCGGGGCTTCAGATGCCGCGACCCGCACCACGATCGGCACCAGCAGCGGGAGTCGCCACTGCGGCGAGCCCGGCTAGTGTGGCCCAGCCATCGGGAACCAAAGAAGGTCCGTCCGGACAGTTGCCGGTACCACCGGTGCGAAAGACGACACCGCAGAGCGGAACCCCACCGGTACCGAATCCTCCCGCGACACGGCGCAGTCCGTCCGATGGGCTGAACATCAAGGCCGACCCGGGAGCGTCCAATCAGTCCCTTGCGACCGTGCCAAATCCAGCGGTGACGAGCGGTGCTCCCAAAGACGGACTCAGCCAGGCGGCCAGCCGGAAGCGGGTCATCTTGGCGATTTCTGTCGGTGTTTCGATCGGAATCCTCGCCGTCGTACTGCTGCAGATATTCTTGTCGAGATAGCTTCACGACACTGGCTTTGCGGTGTTTCGAGTGCCGCAGGCGCGCTATGTTGCGGCGATGTTTGCGTCCGCAACACCGATCTGCCGTCACTCGCTGTCTCCGACTCAGCGCTATGTCGAGCGGCTGTACTTATCGTTCACTCCTGTCTGGATGGCGATCATCGGGTACTGCATGCTGACCCACTGTTTTGCGAGGTGGGGTGATGTCGGTCACATGCTGCTTGGGTTGGCGTTGTCCCTGCCGCTGTGGCTGGCACCGCTGGTGCAGCCGCCTGCGGATGAAGTCGGCCAGCCCGTGTGGGAGCGGCATACCACCAAGGCAAACCTATTTATCGCGCTGATGAGCTTTGTGCAGTGCTACTTCGGATCGGCGATGTTTTTCGACGGGCTGGGCATGGAGTATCACTTCCCGACGCAGCTCCTGTGGAACCGTACGCCGCTCTTTTTGTACTTCGTGACGGTGGCCTACTTTTCGACGTACTACGCGCTCATGAGGCTCGGTCTGCGACTGTTTCTGCGATGGGTGCCTCAAGCTTCGCCCACGCTCGTGTGGCTGGCGATTGCGGTGCTTTCGTACACCATGGCGTTTGGTGAGACCTTTTTTATGGCCAGCGAGTCGCTGCGTGCTTTCTTTTCGTACGCCAATCGGCACAAGGCACTGCTGATTGGCTCGCTGTGCTACGGAACGCTGTTCTTCGTGACTTTGCCGGTGTTTCTTCGTCTCGATGAGGAACCGCGTGTGCCGACCCCTATCTCGCGGCTGTTCTGGCAGACAATGGGCGCAAACATGGTCAGTTTGTGCGCGTATGAGGCGTACAAGGTGCTGCTACCGCTGTGTTGATCGGGATGGGGGCTGACATAACGCATGGGGAGGTGGATCGTCATCGATGGGGCCGAGCAGCTCACAGGCACGTTGACGGAGCGTTCGCAGCGATGAGGGATAACCCTTGATGGTGCGATCTCGACCGTTGGCGATGAGCACGAGCGAGCCATCATGCGAGAACGTGACGTGGCGAGGATCCTCGGGTCGTAACAGCAAGATTTGGGTACCCACTTGTGCATCGAAGACCCGGACCGTCCGATCTTTACCCAGCGTGACGACCGACCGGCCATCGGGGGAAAATGCACCTTGCAGCGTGGGGCCAAGGTGTCCGTAGAACTGTCGGGTCACGCCGACGCTTGGCACAAACGAAGCAATGGCGGTCCGCTGTCCGACCAACAAAACCTGCGAACCGTCTGGAGAGCGGGAAAGATGCAATGGGAATGGCTCTGCCTCGGTGAACGACTGTAGAAAAACGGGGGAGGGCGTTGGTCGCTCCCAGAGTGCGACTCGTCCGAGTGAGTTACCGGTGGCCACCACCCTACCATCTTGAGACAGCGCAACGGCGGTCACGGGGAAGTTCGGATCAACCAATCGCTCGACGAGTTGGCCATCGCTGGTTTGCCACAGCGCGGCGGTATGATCCCGGCTGCTGCTGAGGACAAGCGCTCCATCGACGGAAAAGCCAACCTGCGTGATCGCGCCTAAGTGAGCGCTCCACTTACGGAGGGATTTTCCGTCGGAAACGTTCAACAGTTCGAGGCTGCCATCCGTGGTGCCAACGATGAGCTTGCTGCCGTCGGTAGATGCTGAGACTTGGCGGCCCGCGCTGAATCGCCCGAACAGGGTGCGGCGGTCGGTGTCACTGATTCGCCACAGTGCACCGCTGCTGGTTCCGGCGAGTAGGGTCTTGCCATCGGGCAACGCTTGGATGAATTCGGTCGGTTCGCTGAAGTCCGCCACTACCAGCGGCGCAGTCTCGGCCTGGGGCTGCCAGACTCGGAGCGCACCATCACTGCTGGCACCGACGGTAAGATCGTCGTTACCGGCCAGGGCCGTGATCGGCTCGCTGAGACCTTCCATCTGTCCGATGAGCTTGCCACTGGTTGCGTCAATCAGGTTGATGCTACCGTCGCTGGCCCCGAGCATGATGCGCTTGCCATTCAGGGACAAGGTCGCACGACGAGGGACAACAGGGCTGCGATACTCAGCGAGTGCTGCGAGGGTTGAGGAGTCCAAGATCCGAAGCTGTCCATCGTACGAAAGCAGCAGCAACGTCTCTGGCGTCGCATGACGGGCCAGCATGAGTCGCAGTCCTCTCAGGTCGAGGCTGGCTTGTAGGGTCCACTCTGGCACGGCAAATACGCAGACCTTGGTCCTGCCACCCGAGAGCACGCTGAGCTGAGCACCGCTTTTGTGTTCACCGACAGAAAGTTGGCCACCATCGGCACCCGGACTCCCATCCGGGCAGGATAGAGTACGTTCGACGGTACCGTCAGTGGCACGGAGCACATCGAGCGATCCACTCGGCGTTGACAGGATGACTCGGTCGCCGATCATTCGGGCGGATGCGACTCGCTGGCCTCCTCCGTCGAAGCGGTGGCGCAAGATCCCCTGCGGCAGATCCCACAGGGCAGCACTGCCATCGAGGCTTGCAGTCAGCAACCCTCGTCTACCGCTGAGTACCGTCAGATCGGACATGCGATCCCGATGGGCGGCAATCGTTGTCAGCAATCGACCACTCGGCAGCTCATACAGTCGGATCGCGCCGTCGAGGTAGCCCACCAGCAGCATCGATGGTTCGATCCAGAGCAAGTGAC
>CALLYL010000766.1 GCA_937859535.1 uncultured Myxococcales bacterium | reverse complement strand
AGCCAACATGCCCTTGTGCGTAGCCAACCACGAAGGTGCGAGCCTCTCCCGCTGGAGAGCGTCGCCGCAGCGCATCGGCCAGCCGCGTCACGGGCTCACCGGGCAGCGTCGCCAGCAGCAGTGTCTCGCTATCGAGATTGTCATCGGTTGGTGAACCGCCGCCGGTTTGACTCCGCATCAGCAGTGGAATGCCGGACAGTCGGAGCGCGCTCAGCGTAGTGCGGGTTGTCTCGCAGGTCGGAAGCAGCGGCTCCGGTACCTTGAGGATCGCCGCGATGAACTTCTGTGCCGCTCCCAGCTCTGCACACGACGCGTACGGAACCCCTTTGGCCCCGTTGATTCCGTCGACAGGAAGAGACACCTTTTTGTCGCCACACAGACCGGCTGCCACCGGCACATTGAACTGCGAGATCGGTCCCCGAGCCGACCCATCGTCGTTGAAGATCGCGGAACGGCTCGAATCGACTTCGCGAGCAGGATCAAACGGAGTGTAAGTGAGACCGTTGCGAACGCTGATGTCGCGACCGTTTCGCACCGATCGGGTCACGACTTCTAGTGCCGCCGTAGAGCTCGTCTTCACCGCTTGCCACAGATCGACAATGCGTGGTGCAGCCAGCTCTCCGATCGATTCCATCCGCGCAAAGTTGGTACAGAGCGTGGTCTTGCTATCGCAACGCGCAAGTCCGCCCCGACCTCGCGGCGACACATCACCCGCCGGACCTTGGAGGTGCATCACCAGCACGGGCCGATCAAAACGCTCCTCTAGCGCCAGCTCGACGTGTCCGGTGGCATCGGTCGAGATGAGCGGATTGTCATCGCCGCCCACCGTACCGTGCATCGGGAAGCTCGTCACCACCGCGAGCGGCTGGTTCGCTTCATCATCAATCCGCAGCAACAGAAGTCGCTGCTCCTTGTGCTTCCCTGTCGGCTTTCCGTCGGGTCCGGGGAGGTTATCATCGTCGCTGCGGCGGTCTCCGTAGATCTCATCCGCACGATCCCAACCATCCCAAATTCCCGCTCCCAGCTTGGCCGGACGCGCCGCCTTGCGCGCTGCCAACACCGCTTGCGCCGCCGACCGAAGCAGCCGCTGATACTGCTCCTCTTGAAACAGATCAAAGCCAAGCGACAGATGGAATGTCCCTTGGAATGTCCCCGGTCCGGCGTGGGTGTGGCTACTCGTCACAATCACGCGACCGCGTGCATTTGGCATTCCTGCCGCAGTCAGTTCCTTTTCGAGATCGAACACCAAGCGGTCAAACGCCACACACAAGTCCGCCTTCACAAGGATCGTTGGCTCCTCGCCCGCTTGCAGAAACAGCGCTCGAATCAGCGGTGTGGTCTGCACGCCTGCCGAGGGAACAAACGCCTTGGCATGAGGACTCCGTCGGTCATCGGGAGAATGCCCGCCGAGCGCTTTCATCCGCGAAGTGAAGCCTCCGAGCGGTGTTCCCACCGGCAGATCAATCCGCGACTCTGCGGTTCCCGCCAAGATTTGTCCCGGCATGATCCGTTCGCCGATACCGCTTGGTAGCGGGGCTTTTTCGTACGGACAGACCTCACCAGTCGGTGGCGTCATCAGATCAGGATTGTCAGTGCGAGGAACAGCACACGCGGTCAGCACCGCGCCCAGATAAGCGAGTCGGGACAATGGACGCATCTGCACAGCTCCAAGCGCGGCGAAGGAGGGAGGGCGAAAGGCCCGCAGCGGACAACAGCTACAGGGCGGGACCACCGCGACGACGACGGGTCGCAGCCCACAGACCGAGCAGGACCAGAGCAGCCGAGCCACCGAATAGACGAACCGCACTCGACTCCGACGCAGCCGCCGGATCCGCAACCGAACAGCCCGAAGCACCCTCTCCCATGGCTCCGGTGCCGAGCGTCACACAGCGAGTCTTGTTGCCGGTTGCGCCATCTGTCTGCACGCACTCCATGGTGGCCGGGCAGGACCAGCCAACCTCGGCATCGCAAACCTTGGTGCAGTAGCGTGGCGCTTTGGGATCCGCACTGGGTGCGCTGCACTCGCCCGTTGAGCAATCTTGGTTGCGACTGCACTTGCCACCAAGCGCACCAACCTTCGGGGTGGCGCGGCTGTACATCTGGGGCAGACACGTTCCATCGACGCACTCCAGTCCGCCCGCGCACAACCTATCCGTGGTGCAGTAGTGAGTGCAGATCTGTCCCACCGTTGTAATCGCGCACAGTCCGCCTTTGCAGTCGCTGCTCTTGTCACACGCTTGGCCATACGGACGGAGGCCATCATCGCCCATTCCGGCCGGACTCGGTGGCGTTGGGGCCGGCGTGACGCAGGTGTTGTTCTGGCACTTCTGTCCCGGTGCGCAGTCGTTTGGAACCGCGCAGGTCGGAGTCGCCGCCACAAAGCGAACCTGCGACTGGGTGATGTTGCCCACTCGGTCATACGCGGTAGCAGTCACTTGATACGAGCCCGCGCTCGATAGGCGAATCTGAGCCACCGACTGCGGCGGTCGAAGTTCAGCGACCGGATGACCGCCTCGTGCCTTACCGCCATCGACACGACTGACGCTGAGTGTGATGTGATCGATCCCTTTGTCCGCAGCGGACTGAACCGCAATCGTCAGATCTTTGCCGACCGACTCACCCTCTTGCGGACTCAGCAGCTTCAACGTAGGAGGACTGCCCGTTCCCGGCGCTTCTCCCTGCCTCGCCCCCAGGTTTTCGATCAGCACCTTTTTGCTGTCCTGATAGTCCCCCATCTTGAAGCCGCACGGTCCCGGATCGGCAGCCAGTCCGCCCAGAAATCCGTCTACCACCGACACGCTGGGATACATGATGTCCTTCATGTTCTGGACGTGCCCCAGGCCGTAGGCGTGACCGGCCTCGTGCGCGATGGTGACCGCAACCTGATCCGGATTCTCTCGCAGCGACCGCGAAAACGCGAAGTTCAGGTTCGTTTCATTGTTGTTCTTACAGTCGCCGGGCGAGATACCCACGATCGAGCCACCGAGTCCGATGTCGCTCTTGTCGCCACCCACGAGTGTCATCTGGTAATCGCCGCTGAGCGGACGGCTCATCACCACATCCACATCGAAGTCCGCGTACCACTTCTGCACTTGCTTGTGGATCTTCATGATGGCTTCGCCGCGCTTGTCGTTGGCTGGATCAAACCCATCCAACTCGACCACACCTTGGTTCTTAAACCCGGTGTCGCGAATGCCGTCGTTTTCGAGCGAGTTATCGCCCACCCGAATGTCCGCGCCCTCGTAGTTCACGAACAGGACGTGCCGACCATTTGCCCCGAGCGCCTCACCGATGGGCTTCTTTTTGCCACAGCGTGAACTTGGCAGGATCACCTGGTCCCCGCCAATGATCGTGAGACCAGACGGTGACAACGCACCGGAGTCCCGACAGGCATCGCTTGCATCTTGGGAAACGGTCGGCGCAGTCCCGGGCTCGCTTTCCTCGACACCACTGGGTACGCCGCAACCAAGTGCGGCCGTCACGCCAACAATGAGCGATAGGGTTCCCAGTCGAGCCCGGCGAAAAGTACCGGTTTGTCGTCGAGAGTCGCTGCAAGCAACTGTAGGCAAACGTCCGATGTGCATGCGTGCAACGTACATGGACTGCCAAAGCAAGGGAAGTGGCTATTGCCGCTGTAACAGCGCCACACATTCAATGTGCGGAGTTCCCGGATGCATATCGTACGGCGTGACTTGTTGCGTCGCGTACCCATGCTCACGAAACCAGATGAGGTCGCGCAGCAAGCTGCTCGGACTACAACTCATATAGATGATGTGAGAAGGCGACACGGCGTGCAGTGCCTGCAGTGCGGCTTCCGTACATCCTCGGCGTGGCGGATTGATGAGTGCCACCAGTCGTCCCTTTGCTGTTGGAGAGGACAAGTCAAGCTGGGGCAGCACCTCTTCCACTTTGCCCACGTAGAAGCGCGCACGCTCGGGTGGCAGTCCCGCGCTCTGTGCTGAAGCCTGCGCATCGGCAATCGCGGACGGGCCCAGCTCAATGCCAATCAGTCGCGCCTGCGGATGTTCTGCTAGCACCGTACGTCCCAGCCCGGACACCCCACAGTACAAATCGAGGATCGTATCGGGTTCCACGTGGGCAAGGAGCATGGCGACATCGCGGTAGATCAGCCGCGCAACCTGTCGGTTGACCTGCAAAAAGGATCGGGCGGAAACCCGCAGCCGAACCTCCATATCTTCCCAAAGGAAAGATTCTCCAACCAGCACCTGGTCTCCGTCAGCAGATCCCAATTCTTGGTCGTCTTCTAGCCCGGCCTGAGCGCCGGCTGGCCCACCGCTCGCTGAACCTGCCGGAAGCAGCGCATTGCCCCTGCTCGCGTTGTGATGCAGCACGATGGACTGTACGCACGGATGCTGCCGAACCACCGCATCCACCAGCGCGGACAGTTGGACGGGTCGATCTGCCATCACCAAGCTCACCTGGACGGCACCACTGTCCACTTCACGCAGCAGCAGGTAGCGCAGTGATCCTTCCGCTGTCGCCTCGTCATACGGTGTAACACCCAGTGCCGCAGCCTGTTCTGCCACCGTTTTCGCCACCGCCATCAGCGTCCGCCGATTGGTCTGGCAACCCGCGATATCCAACACGTGATGAGAACGCGGAGCAAATGCACCCAGCATCAGTTTTCGCTGTGGGTGGGAAGTCGCCACCAGCTTGACCCGGGTGCGATAATCCCATGGAGAAGGTGCCGCGACGCACGGATTCACAGCCATGAAAAGCGGTGCCAACTCATCACGGACCATGCGTGACTTCCAAGCGAGCTGCGCTTCGTACGAAAGGTGCAACACCGCACAACCTCCGCACGGACCAAAGCTCGAGCAGCTTGGTATGACCCGATCCATTGCACAAGAATTCCGTCGCTGAATCACCGCGTGTGCAGGTCCGCCATGGCGACTCACATGCTGCACCACCACCATTGCTTCTTCGGATGGAAGCAAGTTTCGCACATGGAGCGGTGAAGGAACATGTTCCGTGACCACTCCTGCACCGCTTGGAGCAAGCTGACTTGCCGTGACCTTGAGTTGCTGCCCTACGCGAAGCTTCATCACACCGGTTCCTTCACTCATCACCGTCTCCATCCACAGCCATTCCGCGACCGCATCCACCGTGTACACGGAGCCAGTCCGAACCACAAGGGGGGCCTCTGGGAATCATCCCAGAGCATTCCTTTTGCAAAAAAAGGAAGGTATCTGCTTGTACCTGAAACGCGAGTTGTGTAAGTTTCATCTCAGCGTGTATTAACGAAAGGAATTGGGGATAAGAAGATGCCAAAGAAGACCTCCCGCACCAAAGCTGCTGCTACTAAGAAGGCCCCTGCTCGTCGTGCTCCCGCTGCTGCCAAGCCGAAGACCTCGGCTCAGGAACTACAGCGGCTGGTCAGCCAGATGGTTGTGGAGCGGCAGCACCACATCGATTCGATTGCCGAAATTGATCAGACCTTCAAGGAGTTCGGCATCGCCTCTGCGGGAGCTGCTTCTGCCCGTGGTGGCAAGCGCGGCAAAGTGAAGGGCAAGGGGGGCAAGACGGCGACCGCAGAGGCCGCTGCGGCCAAGCCTGCCAAGGCCCCGGCAAAGAAGGGTGGTCGCAAGGCTGGCAAGAAGGCTGCGGCTCCCAAGGCTGCGAAGGCTCCCAAGGCTGCGAAGGCTCCCAAGAAGGCCAAGAGCCGCAAGGGAGTGAAGTCCGGCAAGTTCGAAATCACTGGGGATGAGCTCATCATCAAGTTCCTCCAGACCACTGGTGGTGCTTCCACCGAAGAGATCCGTAAGCACTGGGAAACCAGTGGCCGTCGCGGCAAAGCCGAAAACAACCTCACCAACCTGGTGAAATCGGGCAGGATCACGCGCATCAAGACGGCCGGCAAGCCTGGCGGCACATACCAGGTTTCGGCTTAGTTCTCCACTATCCTTAGTTGGTTC
>CALLYL010000765.1 GCA_937859535.1 uncultured Myxococcales bacterium | reverse complement strand
CGACAACAACAACAGCTACAACAACGACTCCGACCCCGTTTTCTCCTTGCGGAACGGATCAAGTCCGCGAGCAGCTCTGTGGACAAGGTGCACATGCCAATCCGGACATCTGTCCGCCGACTGGTGACCACCTGACGGCATTTGGTCGCAACGTGATTGTAAGTGGCATCAACATCCATGCACGCGACGGAACACTTGGAAGGTTCGTCTTCGATCCCGCAGCAACCAGCGCCTACCGTAGCGAGCTTTTGGGATCGGTTCCCGATCAGAATCTATCCCACTACTGCTGCTATTCCCACTGTCAGAAGCTGGCCGTTGCAGCAACGGCTCCCAAGCAGATTCCCAGCGGCATGACAGAGGGCTCCTATTGCATTCCGATTCCCGAAGGAGGCACCAAGTTTCCGGCGGCGCGTACGCGCACGTGTCCCGCAGCGCTGCAAGTGGAAGGAGTCATGCGTCCCTACAGCACGGCTTCAGTCAAAGGACAGTGTTGCTATTCGATTCCGGTACCGGTGATGCCGCCCCATCCGCGCGGACGAGCGGCGCGCATCGACGGAGTGCCGCAGGTGGCAGATGTGGTTGCGGAGTCTGCGTGGCGAACCAGACAGATTCAGCCGCAGGTTGAACATCTGGATGCGGATCTCCGTGCACGATTGGCTGCACGCTGGCTGCATGACGCGCAGCTAGAGCACGCATCCATTGCGGCCTTTGCGCGGACCTCTCTGGAGTTGCTTGCGTTTGGTGCTCCTCCTGAACTGGTGAGCGAGGCACATCAAGCGGCTCTCGATGAAATCTCCCATGCTCGGGTGACGTTTGCTTTGGCCTCGGCGTATGCAGGGACGGATCTGGGACCGCAGGCATTTTTGGAAGCGAAGCGGATGGCTCCAGCGACTGATTTGGCAACCTGGGCGCGCGAAACCATAGAAGATGGATGTCTGGGAGAGACCATTGCAGCGGCAGAAGCGCACGTCGCAGCACAGCAATCCGAAGACCCTGTGGTCCGCGACGTACTTCTTGGCATCGCAGAAGACGAGACGCGGCACGCTGAGCTGGCATGGAAGATCCTGCGCTTGGCGCTGCAAGCAGGAGGGGAGGAAGTGGCCACAGTTGCGCGCACTACTTTGGCGACGCTGGCGGTGCGGCAGCAGTCTCCTTCTGAGGATCGGAATGCGGATCTCATCCAGCACGGAATCCTCGGCGCAGGCGCCAGCGCCCGCTTGCGAACGAAGGTGATAAATGTCGTTGTGCAGCCATGCCTGGAGAGACTCCTACAGACACTGCCAGGGGAAGCATGTGAGGTCCAGGTACCATGAAGCGTGTTGTCAAGTCTGCTCCCATCGCCCACAAGCAGACCGCCGATCAGCTCGCCCAGGAATACGCGCACCAGCTCACTCCCGAGGCACTCTCCCTTGCTCGGGTTTTGGTCAAGGGCTGCGTCCGCTCCTTCACGAGCTACAAAGCTGCTGCCCGTGACGTCGCTCTCCATGACATCCAAGAAGCGGCCGCCGCTGCCGCGACAGATGTGGTTCCGACGAGCGCAGCATCGACGTTCTGCTTGTACTGCAAGCTGCTTTGGCTTGAAGACGAAGTCGCGGAGAAGCGCTGGCTAGCGCGCACCACCAACGACGCCGTCGACGAAGCGTTCGCTAGCCTGAACCGCCATGGCATCGTCGCCCTCCAGAATGCCGGTGGGACCAGCAGCATGGGCTGGGCCGAGGTAAACACCCTTATCGCGGAGCTTGAGCAGCGACATAAGAAGGCTTTAGGTGGCGTCTTTTACCACTCCCAAGACCTCGAACGTGGCGTCGCTGGCGAGGGTCTGTGGCTGACGTTCGGTGCGCGGGATGGGAGTGATGAGGGCGCACGCAAGATAGCTCAACTGGTCCTGCATGCACTCGAAGCAGAGGGCGTCGATTGTGAATGGAATGGTCAGATCGACACCCGCATCCGCGTGCTGCCGTTTGAGTGGAAGAAGCGCCGCACCACCCAGCCTCCACTGCGTCAGACTCCTGTGCTGCGCCGACGCTTTGTGAATCCCGACGGACAACGGTGGGAGATCGCAGGACTGAACAATCACGTATGCCTTCGCATCACCGATTCTGACGGCGAAGTGTTCGTGCGCCGAACTCCGTCCGATGACATGCGACACGCAATCGACGTACTCATCGCCGAACAGATCGCCGATGGGTTTGTGGAAATGACGTTATGAGTTCGATGTAGTCGATGACTGTCGTCGCGGCCACAGAGCAAGTAGCAGCAGCGGCAGAACATAGAGCGTCTCGGTCAGAATGACTTGTAGCCCATGGTCCGATAGCAGTCCGAGTCCGATCGGCGCCACGGGAATCGGACGCACAGGCGCAAAAAAGCGTCTGCGCAGATAGGGCCACAAGAGCGCAACCCCCAAGCCACCATCGGTCAGCGTATCGAGCAGTCCGTGACTCACAACCGCCAGGGTTGCTGCCAGTGTGGTGCGGATGCGGCTTGGCCAAAACCGACCAAGAATCATCCCGAAAAGGAGTCCGGCCAAGACGCCCAACGCCAGGGAATGCGAGGCTCCGCGATGGCCCCATGGGGCTGCGTAAGGAATGCGCAGCGCGAACGCGATGACATCTGCATCGGGAAGCAGCGCCAGCGCGGCCAGAATTCCCATTCCCAGCCTGTTTTGCATGGGAGACGCTGCGGGCAGTACATAGCGACCCAGACAGAGCCCGACCGCGAGATGTCCGATGCTGGCCATGAGTTGTGGATTTCTCCTTGGGACAGATTCTACATAAGTAGAGGCAGCGCAAACTTACGGTGGCTGGGAATCCTCGGGAATCCATCGAAGGAAGCAGTATCACATCGGCGAAATGAACCGGAATCCTTCCCTAGAACATGACCAGCGATGTCAGATTCAGGGAATGAGCTCTCAACGCGAGACAGATCGCTGCTATTGAGTGGTAGGCCCAACGTCGGACATCGCCCAGTCCAAGTCTGTTTAACAGACTCCTTGCGCTGCATCTGTCAGCGCAGCGAGAAGCCACGCCTTGGCGAGCTGTTGTCCTTGGCCATCGCTTTCATCCGACGCGAGGAATCGTTCGACCAACTGTCTCTCCGTCGTGTCCGCGCGCCGGTCGATAATGGCTTGTGTCAATCCTGTGGCACGCTCCTCGTCGTAGCGGACGGCAAGGCGTACCATGGCGTGCCGAAGCAAACCAGGCTCGCAGGTCTTTGGATACCAGATCACTCATGGAGAAGTTCGACCACTACTGTACTGAACCGCTTCACCGTGATCCAAGAGACGCCCGAACGAACCTTTTTCGGACAGCGCTCAATCGCGAAGTCGCTTTTTCGGTCGAGTCTTCGCGATCTGCTTGGTCTGCGCGATGGCCTCATGGAAGTGCCGATCGACCGAGGTAGGCAGGGCGTCGCGGGCCTCGGCGAAGCGGGCGTATTCCGTCTCGCATCCAGTTCCTCGGGATTCCGGTAATTCTTAACGATGGCCACGTCGCTCTTGCGCACGGCATCACCGGACCAGCTTAGGAGTCCCATGTTGGGCTTGTCGGCGTCGGCGCGGGCGATGATGACCTCGGCAGCGGTATGTCCGTGGGCGGCCCAGTGCATCTTGTTCTGCACAGTCTGGAAGAAGCGCTGCGACATCTCCTGCCGCGGGTCGTAGTCGATGCTGGTGGCGTAGATGTCCAGCACCTTGCGCCAGAAGACCTTCTCCGACGACCGAATGTCGCGGATGCGTGCCAGCAGCTCTTCAAAATACGTACCACCGCCCGCCTCTTTCAGCCGCTGGTCATCGAGCGTGAATCCCTTGACCAGATACTCTTCGAGCCGAGCCGTCGCCCACTTGCGGAACTGCGTACCGCGATGCGACCGGACCCGATACCCCACCGACAAAATCATTGGCAAGCTGTAGTGCTTGAGGCTCCGCTGAATCTGCCGCGTCCCCTCCGTTCGAACTTGTAAGTACGGCTTACAAGTTGCCGCCTCGTCGAGTTCGCCCTCCGCATCGATCGCTGCGATGTGCTGCGTGATGTTCTGCGGCATAGCGCAGCGTTGCTTTGTCCGCTCGCACCATCCCCATCGGGCCAGGCCACTTCGCGGCGCTGCACGGTCTACAGGTTCTGCTCCTGCTACCACTCCTAATGGCTGGGATGTCTTGGCTCCGCCGTCGCAGCCAAGAGCCTTCGGCGCTGGCCAAGATGGTTTGGGGGTATGTCGCCACCTCCGGGGGTTTCGTTGTGCTAGTGATTGCTTGACTGAACGGAGGAGACGCGGGCCGTGTCAGTCCGAGCTGGCTCACCGGCTGCTACCTGTTCCTGTCGCTGGCGGAGTTGCTGCTCTCGCCGCTCGGTCTGTCTCTCGTCACGCGCATTGCGCCCTCACACCGAACCTCGCAAGCGGGTGGACTGTGGTGCGCGGCAGCGGCAGTGGGCAATGCGCTTGCGGGCGTGATCGGACTCGCGTGGGGACGCTGGCCACATCATCGCTACTTCGCGTTGCTTGCACTCTTGTCCATCGGCGCTGCCGCTCTGCTGCGCTCTCGGCTGCGCCACATGGACCGGACCCTCCACGCAGACACTGCCCTGCCATAGACGGAACCGGAGCACGCCATGCCCAGCAGACAGTCCGTGCCGCATGTATCCGAAATGACTACGGTTCCCGGCGACGCTGCAACGTGCGAACATGATCAGACCATGCAAAAGTCTGCGCGCGTACTTGGCCCCTACAGGAATGGGGACAAGTGGCGAATCGTGATGCTCGACGGAGACACGCGCAAAGCGCTGGTGGCGGATAGCTACGAAGCTGCGCTGGCGCTGCGAGACGATCTTAAGGGAGTCATCAAGAAGCACATCGCCCGCTCGTTTGAGGAGTCGCTGGAGGAGTACCTGAAGAACCTCGTCGATCGAGGTGTCAGCCGAGACACCTCCGACAAGGTACGCCGGATGCTGCGTCCGTTCCTCCCGCTCGATGAACCGCTGACGGCCATTGATGCGGAGCGCGCTCAGCAGATGTACCTCGACGAGACGAAGCGTACCAAGTCGAACGGAGAGCCGATCGCCAACGACTCTCATCACCTGCTCCTGCGTCGAATCAAACACTTCTACAAGTGGGCAATTTCTCGTCGCTACGTGGCGCAGAATCCGTTTGCGGAAGTGTCTCCCATCGGTCGTCCCAAGCGAGGAAAACAGCAGCTCCGTATTGATGAAGCGCGCAAGCTGGTCGCGGTTGCGATGGAGCGTGCGAAAACTCTGGATGCTGGATCGACCGCGATTCTGATGCAGATTTTCCTGGGACTTCGTCCAACAGAATCACTGGTCCGTGTCGTGCGCGATCTCGACGATGAAGGCCGGATTCTGTGGGTTCCGTTCGGCAAAACGAGCAATGCGAAACGGAGGCTTCAGATTCCCGATGCACTGCGCGACGTCCTCCTCCTTCACGCCAAGGACAAGCCCGCCGACGCACCACTCCTTGGTCCGCCAGGGGATGCACTCCACACGCGAGACATCATCCGTTATCGACTGAAGCTCCTGTGTCAGCAACTCGGACTCCCAACCGTTTGTCCGCACAGTCTTCGCGGCCTAAATGCAACGCTCGCACTCGATGCCGGAGCCACCGCCCAGCACGTCGCTGCCGCCCTCGGTCACGCCTCCTTCACAACCACAGCACGGCACTATGCAGACGCCAGCTCTGTTGCGAATGTTGGTCTGCGCAGAGTGGCAGATCTGCTCGG
>CALLYL010000764.1 GCA_937859535.1 uncultured Myxococcales bacterium | reverse complement strand
ACGCTGTAAAGTTATGCTGCCGAGGCTGCTATTTCGGTTCTGTTAGGCGCTCTTACAACCCGTGACGGTCGACAGTCGGCGGTCGTGGTTTGAGGCGCATGAGGCGACGCGGCGACCTCTGTGGCTGGTGCTGCTTGAGGGTCGCTACCAAGGCTGGCTCAGCTTTCAGAGCTTCTATGGTCGTCCGGCCTACGACGGTGTGGCTGAAGTGTCCTTGTATTTGGAGCGAAGCGCTCAGGGTCGTGGCCTCGGAAAGAAGGTGCTCGCCCAGGCATTGGCGATGGCACCAGCTCTTCATCTGCATACGCTGCTGGGCTTTATCTTTGGCCATAATGAACCGAGCCTTCAGCTCTTTTTTCGCCTAGGCTTTGTGAAATGGGGACATCTTCCCGAGGTTGCCAACATGGATGGGTTGATGCGGGATCTGCTGATTTTGGGTCGGAAGGTATGATGATGTCCAAAATAGGAACTCATCTCGAAATTGAACATAAATTTGTGCTGGAGCCAGGCTTTGATCGTGATGCCTTTTTTCATGGCGTCACAGCGCTACAGCCTTTGCGGACTCATTCAGCACAAGTAGTCGAAAGATATTATTTGACTGAAGCGACACCACGGCTGATTTATCGGCATCGTTATGATGAAAACAATCAAGACCTAACATATAAAACATTTGGGGGTGATGATATTGAAATAAGGCGAGAAGTTAGATTGTCTTTGGATTTGCGAGTAGGCAATCAATCGGAGAGCGTGCGGGCCTTTCTGGAGCCACTCGGCTTGACCTGGCAAGGCGGGCTGAACAAGGACTTGCAGGTGTTCAACTTTGCCGATTGTGAAGTCGTCTATTACGAAGCACGTACCGCTGAAAAAACCGTGACCTGCGTCGAGTTCGAGGCCCTGCTTGCAGATAGTGTCGAGGCCGCACTCGCAACGCTGGCGTCCTACGAGCAGCGACTCGGCTTTGGGTACCGGCAGCGGAGTCGTCGCTCGCTGTTTGAGCTACTGTTTCGCGATGCCACGGGAGGCACACCGTGAGAGTGGTCAGCAATACGGCGATTTCTGTCGACGGTCGCATCAACACCACCGAGGGCGGTTACATCCAGCTTGGCTCGGCCTACGACCATCGCTTGATGAGCAAGCTGCGCTCCGAGGCGGACGCCATTCTCGTTGGTGGTGGCACCTTTCGCAACGGGCCTCATCCGCTGATTCCTGCCGATCCAACTCCTTCGAAGACGTGGTGGAACGTGATCGCCACCCGAACGCTGGACCTGCCGCTTCTACCTGCGTTTGTAGACGAGCCACGGATTCGGCCGCTGGTTCTGACGCATAAGCAAGCGCTGCCCGCGAATTTCCCCGTCGAGGTCGAGGCCTATGATGGGCCGCTCGCCGAGCCGCCGGTGTCGTGGATGCTGGATTGTTTGCACAAGCGCGGCATCACCCAGTTGCTGGTCGAAGCGGGCGGTGAGCTGCTGTTTCAGTTTCTGGCTGCCGATGCGCTCGACGAGCTGTATGTAACGCTGTGCCCGCTGCTCATTGGCGGCAAGACGACACCGGGCCTGATGGGTGGGTTGGGATTTTCGCAGTCCGAGATGCGACGACTGAAGCTTCTATCATCGAATATTATCGATGACGAAATTTATCTACACTACAGCGTCAATCGCGCAGCGAAAACGGAGAAAAGTTAGTATTGCGGTCGTAAAAATCTTCGTTTTCAGAGCGTTTCAGAAATCCGACTACCGCGTAGGTCAGCGGCGTAAACAAGACCTCGACGGCGATCTTAAACATCCAGTTGAAAGCCAAGATTTTGATCAGCTCGCTGGTCTGCCAGATTCCGTAGAACGCGAGCGGATAAAAAATCAGGCTGTCGAGTGCCTGGCCGATGATGGTCGACCCGATGGTACGGCTCCACAAATGGCGACCCTCGGTGAGCACCTTCATTTTGGTCAGAATGTACGAGTTCGCGAAGTCACCCGCCCAGAACGCCACGATCGAACCAGCGACGATCCGCCAAGTGCCACCAAACATGAGCTCGATGGCAGGCTGATAGCTTCGGTTGAGCGGTTCATCGACATTGACCGGCAGATGAATGATCACCTGCGCCATGATGGTTGCAAAAATCAGCGCAAAAAATCCGGCCCAAATCACCTTCCGACAGCGGGCATATCCATATACCTCTGCTAGTACATCACCAAAAATATAGCTAATCGGAAAAAAGATATTACCGGCACCAAATTTGATACCAAATAGCATACAGCTTTTGGCTGGACCAATCAGGTTCGAGCACAAAAGGACCGTGATGAAGCCACCCATCAGCAAGTCGTAGTAGCGGTAGTGGCGGTGATTCTCGATGGCGGAGCCGCCTGCCTCGTTCATCGCCACCTTATACTCGACTCCTTCTCGCAAAGAGAAGCGTCATCTGGGTCGGTCCTGGCCAGCGCGACCCATCCATGTCTGTGGACTGTCGCGTGGCGGCAGTTGATCAAGACTCCCTTGCTACAGACCGTAGCTCGGGCTGGTCTGGTAGCCCACGCCGCCAGCGGGAAACTGACAGGCTTTGGTGGTGGCACTGCACGTGGTCGTTCCATACATCGCGTAAGGGTCGATGCAGGTGGCGCAACCAGCAACAGTGCAGGGCTGTGCGCAGTACTGCGTGCGATACGAGCTAGGCGAAGAGGTGCTCTTCGTAAACCAGGTGCAGCGGTGACCAGCGGTGGTGCAGTCCGTGTCGGAGAAGCAGGTTTGCCGGCAGCGAGCCCCCGCGCTGTCCGAGCCTTGCTTGAAACACTCCCAACCCATGCCGTTGCACGTCCAGCCGTAGCAGTTCGATTGACACTTGGAGGAACCATCGACATAGCCGACACAGGCTTCACCAATCGCGCAGCGGCTCGGATCGCGATCACAACCGGGCATACACTTCTTGGTTCCGGCTTCATCGCAGTAGGTATTCAGAGCGCAGGTTGCATCGCTGCGGCAGCCGTCGGTGCACATCGAACTTTCGCAGATACGACCGGTGTTGCAGCGCGCATCGCCATCACAGCCGGCCACGCACTTTTTGGTCGCGCTGTCACAGACTTGTTCCTTGGCGCAGGTCGCGGTGGTTCGGCAGCCAGTGCGGCACATGTTGACCGTGGTGTCGCAGATTTGGCCCGCAGTCGTACAGTCGGAGTCCTTGCGGCAGCCGCTCTGACAGGTGTTCGTGACCGTGTCGCAGATTTTACCGCCACCGCCGCAGTCGGGGTCTTTGCGGCAGCCCGCAACGCAGGTGTTGTTCGCCATGTTGCAGATGTTGCCACTGCCACAGGTTGCGTCGCTGCGGCAGCCGGTTCGGCAGCTTAGCTTGTCGCAGATCTGACCTCCGCCACAGGCCGAATCGGTGCGGCAGCCGACAAAGCAGGTGCGCTTGCTCGTATCGCAGATGCGGCTCGTGCTGCACTCACTATCCGAAGTGCAGCCGACCTTGCACGAGGTGGTGGCAAGGTCGCAGTAGGTCTCTTTGGGACACGGACAGGAGGACGGAATCCCAACACAGGCCCCATCGACACAGACTTGATTGGCACCGCACGAAGCACAGGTCTTGACGACCATTCCGGCGTCATCCGAAGAGGAGATGATTCCCGCATCATCGCTGGTCGAATCGGGTGGCGGACCGTCAGGCTGTTTATCAGTGCAGCTCGTCAGGAGGAGGAGCAAACAGAAAGATGCGGACAGACTCAGGAGGCGCATTACAAGTTCCTTTTGGCAACGATTTGCGGAAAGGGAACATGCAACTCCTGAGATGAGGAGTCAATCAGGAATGTCTTTTCAGAGATGGACCTCCGACGGTTTACTTGGCGGCGTCTTTGCGCACGAGCTGCAAGTCAATCGTGATCTGGACACTCTCTCCGATGAGGACTCCGCCTGCTTCGAGCGCTTTGTTCCAGTTCAGACCGAAGTCCTTGCGATGGATGGTGGTCGTCGCTATCGCACCACGTTTGACGTTCCCATAGGGGTCTTTTAGCTCGGTCGCTGGCGCTTCGACATCGAGTACCACCGGCTTACTGACTCCGTGCAGAGTCAGGTTCCCGGTCACCTTGTACCTGCCTTCGCCCGCCTTCTTGACCTCGGTCGACTTGAAGGTAATGGCCGCGAACTTGGCGGTGTCTAGGAAGTCCGGGCTGCGCAAATGCTCATCGCGCTTGTCCATGCGTGTACTGATGGACCCGGCATCGATCGACGCTTCAACACTGGACTTGGCCAGATTTTTGTCGTCGATGACGGCGGTTCCTGACAGCTTGGTGAACTCGCCGCGCACGGTCGAGATCATCATGTGCTTTACCGCAAACTGCGCAGAGGAGTGAACCGGATCGATTTCATAGTTGGCAGCAGAGGCCAGACCCGGAAGGGCAAGTGCGGCGATGGCAAGAACGTGTGAAAACTTCATGACAGAGTGCTCCTTGAGTGTTGAGTCCATTCTGAGATTGGATTCGAATTCGCACTAGTGGTCAGTTTGGAGCCAAACTGTTGTACAATTCGCAACAATGGATCTGAACCTTCTGTCGCTGTTTGTGGAAGTCGCAAAGACCGCTTCCTTTACCACCGCCGGGCTCAAGCTCGGTCTGCCGCGTTCTTCGGTGAGTCGCAGCATTGCTCAGCTTGAGTTGGATCTCGGCGTGCAGCTCTTCAATCGCACCACCCGGAAGGTCTCGCTGAGCACCGCTGGAGCGGCATTGTACGAGCGCGTGCTTCCCCAGCTCCTTGAGCTACGCAAATCGATAGGGAGTCTACCGGAACGCGAGGAAGAGCCATCCGGAGAGATCCTGATGACCGCTCCCATCGATATCGGCGTGACGTTTCTACCAGAGGCGATTGCTGCGTTTCGCCTGCGTCATCCAGCGGTGACCATTGACGCTCGTTTGACGCCACGACGGGTCGATTTGGTCGCGGAGGGATTCGACCTCGCCTTGCGCGTAAGCGTCAAGCCGCTCGCCGATAGCTCCCTGGTCGCTCGCCGACTGAGTGAACTAGAGATGGCGCTGTATGCGGCTCCTTCCTATCTGGCGCGGCGCGGAAGTGTGCGGACACCTGAAGATACGGCCAGCCATGACTGGGTGTACTTTCGGAGTGCGATGCCACCGTCTCCGTTTCCCAAGCCGGTCCGTCGCAGCGGAGTGACCGGTGACGATCTGTTGTTCATTCGACATGCGGTTCGGGCCGGACTCGGAATTGGATTTTTGCCAAGCTTTTTGACGCGAGACGATGTCGCGAGCGGCCAGCTTGTCCAATTGTTGCCGCGTCACACCGTGCGTACCGGCACGCTCTATCTGGTCTATCCCAAAGGCCATACTGTGCCGCGCAAAGTGACCGCCTTTCGCAGCTTCCTGCTGGAGTATCTGGCCACGCATCCGCTGTCGCTACGTTAGGAATCGACAAACGAACTGTCGCTCGCTTACCGTACCGAGCATGACGGTTCTTGCTCTGTGTGGCTGGATTCTGTTTCTGCTGCTGGCGTTCGTCCTTCGTTCTGTCATGCAGTATGTGACGACCGGGAAGACCGGCTTTGTCGGCTTTCATGGTCGTCCTTTGTCGCTGCACTGGTGGGGCGGTGCCCTGTTCGTCATTGCGACGATCGGCTGTCCACTGGCTTGCCTGCTGGATCTTTGGGGGCTTTTGAAACGCTGTCTCCTCCTGTCCTCGCAACCCTTTGTCATCCTGGCGCTGCTCGCCTACGGCATCGGATTGCTGGGAACACTGTGGGCTCAAGTGGCCATGGGGGCTTCCTGGCGCATCGGGGTCGATCTCCACGCGAAGACCCACTTGGTGACCAACGGTCCGTTCGCGCTGGTGCGCAATCCGATCTTCTCTTGCATGATGGTGCTGGCGATCGGTCTGTCCGTTTTGGTTCCCAATCTGGTGTCATTGCTATCCGTCCTGGCGCTGCTGGTTGGTCTGGAGATCCAAGTTCGGCTCGTCGAAGAACCCTATTTACGAAGCGTTCACAAAGACTCCTACCTAGACTATGCAGCGAAGACCGGACGCTTCGTTCCGGGGCTGGGAAAGTTGTAAGCAGCAGTCGTGGATTGCGACACTGTCTTCCACAGCGTGCATGCCAAGGGGTGACGCTCAGTGCTCCGTCTTCGAATTCCTACACGAACACTGTGATAGGTTGCATCAGGGGGGAGTGACGGGTCACTTCGTGGAGTTGTGGCGGATTCCTGCTGCTCTGTTGGATTCTCGCGACGATGAGAGACTGCTTGGTCATGTACTCAATCAGCTCAAGGATCCAGAGTCGTTCCTGGCCAAGGTGAGGAGTCTGTACGCACATCCCTTTGAGGAGAGCTACGATACGCTGGAGTTTCCGGACGGTCGCGTCGATCCTCGCGGCGCAAGCGGCGACTTTGTCACAGCTTTCCACTCCGCTGATTCCCATTGATGATTTAGCTGCTCGGGGCAGAGGTAATTCTGACCGGAATCCATGCGGAGGTAGCGCAGGACTCCTGGTCGGTGGATTTGTACGTCGCGGTTTACGCCAGGCGAGGATCGGTCTCTGCCACCAATTGTTGTTGCGCGCACCCTTTGACAAAGCGATCCAGCGCAGAATCCAGCGTAGGCACCGGCAAGAGCTTTCGAAACGTCGCCCAGTCGAGCATCGAATACAGAGACATCGCGGGATAGTCCCATCGTGCCAGCAGACCCGCTTCGATCTGCTTTTCCAGATAGGACAGAATCAGTCGCTGTCGCTCGGCAACTCGCTCAAAGTATCCATTTCCTCTGTCGACTGCATGTCCGAAGCGCTGCATCAAAAACGGTTGGATCAGTTGATCTTGCAGCGTATCGATCGCGCTCACGATGTTCTCTTCTTCGAGAGAGAGTGCGGTCTTTTCGTGCTTTCTTTGCAAGTATTGGAAGATGATTCGTGACTCCCACAGTGGCTGACCGTCAATGAGAAGCACCGGTATCCGTTTGAGCGGACTCACCAATGTGAGCCGCGCATCTTGATCACTCTCGGCCCAGTTGACGATCTCAAACTCGTGCGGAATGCTCGCCATGTACAAGCGGATTCGTCGCACAAACGGCGAGGTCAGGGATCCCAGCAGTCGGTAGGTCATTTGGATTGCTCCTTTACGTTTTCAAACAGAGCCCAGTCACCACGACGATCCACCAAGCGAACCCGTGGATCAGATCCGGAAAACTCCGGAATCCGCGCAGGTCCGTGTAGCAGGAAGTAGTCCCAGCCTGCTGCGTGCGCGTCAAATCGGAACTGTTGGGGGGCATCCCAGGCCGGACTCTGCGGGCGCTTGATCTTGCGATACTTGAGTGGAAATTCGACGGGAAAGTACGGCAGCATGTAGCCACCTTGGCGAATGTGGACGTAGCTGCCCCACTGATTGAAACAGTTCATCAAGGAATCGGGATCACCTGGAGAGAACATCAGCGGTAGAACCTGGGCTCGTTTGGGAACTTGTGCGAGCAGGTCTTCAAAGGCCCGATTGCGGTGATTGAATCGCCAGAAGTGCGCACTGATGTCGAGCGAATACAACACAGAGAGCGCCATTGCGAGCAGCAGGACGAAGCGGCGTACCGTCGAGTGAAGCAAGGTTCCCCGGATGAGGAGCAGCGCAAACAGCGTCACCAGCACCGCGAGCCGTCGATTGATTGCGAACCAATAGAACGGACGGATCAGACTGCGTGGAAGCGTAAAATAGAGGATCGAAATGACCAGGAGTGCAGCCTCTGCTCTTCCCAGCAGGATCTCTTTGAGGCGGGCAAGACCCATCGGCTGCTCTGGGTTTGATCCGCGATGCCAACCCGTAACGACGAGGAGCAGCCAGCACAGGAGCAGCACGCCGGAGTACAGTTGCTCATCGCGTAGCTCGGGAATGGTGTTCATCGTCCAGCCCGGAATCATGCCGACGTTGGCGAAGAAGTCGTTGTAGACCCCTTCATAGGCCCGCAGCCCTTTGCCGCTTACCGGAAGGTTGGTCTTGTCCGCATTGCCGTAGGTCTGCGCCCAGACTCCGATGAGGAACACCGGTACCAGTGGCAGTGG
>CALLYL010000763.1 GCA_937859535.1 uncultured Myxococcales bacterium | reverse complement strand
ATGATGAACCCGACGAAAACTAATCCCGGTTCGCTTGCCTTTGTGCCGCCGCCGCCGCCTGCGCTAGAATCGGATTTTGCCGTCTGAGACAATGCTGATTTTTTCGCGTCACATTGCGACTCGACGGCCCGTTGACGTAGGCTGAGAATGTAGGTGCTCTTTGTCTGAGGAATCGACCACTCACGCTTCTCGTTCTTCGCTGTCCGGCAACGCCATCGCCAAGCTGCTCGTTACGCTGCTCTGTAGCATGGCGGCCATTGCGCTGCGGACGATGCATGTTCACTTGCCCCCTATCGAGGGCCTGTTCGTCTTTGGCGGCGCTGTGCTGTCGGCGGCATTTATCCTCGCCTGGGCCGCCGAGGCCTTGCAGGTCGACATCGCCAAGGGCCTGGCGATGGCAGTGCTCGCCTTCATCGCCGTGCTGCCCGAATACGCCGTCGACCTCTATTTCGCATCGACGGCTGCCTCGAAACCGGAGTATGCGCAGTACGCTGCCGCCAACATGACCGGTTCAAACCGGCTGCTGATCGGCGTCGGCTGGTCCGTCGTTGCGCTGTGCAGCGTCTATGCGGCGCTCCGCAAGCGTGACCCCAATGCCCCCAAGGATCCATCACCGGGTGTCACACTAGGTGAGGGTTATGGCGTCGACCTGACGATTCTGTGTGCAGCCACGCTGTGGTCGCTGACGATGCCGATGTTTGAGCAGATTGCGATCTGGAACGGCCTGGGTCTGCTGCTGCTGTTTGGCTTTTACGTCTGGCGTGTCTCGGGCGGGGCCGACGCCGAGCCAGAGCTAACCGGCGTCGCCAGCGAAGTAGGTAGCCTTCCCAAGGTGCGTCGACGCCTCACGGTAGCGGTACTGCTCATCGCAGCGGCGGGAACCCTGATCGCTGCCGCCGAACCATTCGCTGAAGCGCTGATCGGTACGGGCGAGCACCTGGGCGTCGATCGGTTCATCTTGGTTCAGTGGCTGGCCCCACTCGCCTCGGAAGCGCCTGAGCTGATCGTCGCCACGATCTTCGCACTGCACGGTCACGGCTCTGCCGGCATGGGTGCGCTGCTGTCCTCGAAGGTCAATCAGTGGACGCTACTGGTTGGCACGCTGCCGATCGCCTACTCGATTGCCCTCGGCAAACCGGGCGCGCTCCACCTCGATTCACGGCAAGTCGAAGAACTGGTGCTGACCAGCTCGCAGAGCTTGCTCGGCATCGGTGTGCTGCTAAACGGTCGACTTGAGGCCTGGGAAGCCATCGTGCTGCTGCTGCTCTTCCTCGTGCAGCTCCCGTTCCCACAAGCCAACGTCCGCTACGGGCTGTCGATGCTCTACGTGCTGCTCGCGATTCTGCTGTTCATTCGCTATGCGCGCTACGTGCCCCAGCACATTCGGCTGACGTTTAGCAAGAACGCCTCTGTCGAGGAATAGCCTCAGATGTTGATCGTGCCGCCCCCTCTGCGGCTACTCCTTGTCCCACTTGCGAGTTTGGAGGAGCCCGCACGGGATCTGGTGGCTCGTGCGCAGGCAGCCTGCGACGAGGATCAGCGCGGTGCGATGCTGAGAGCGTTTGCTGAGCTGCACGCCCTACTGATACCTGCAATCGATGCGCTCGTAGAAAAGCAATCGACCGTCTCGGCGTGTCTCGGCCTGCTCGAGCTGTGGGACGAGCTTCCCGATGTCGACGTCGAGCGCGAAAGCATCCTACAGCTAGTGGCGATGCATGCCGCCAGCAGCGATTCAGCATCGACGCTGCCGATCCCAGAAGGTCTGGCAACCGAAAACGAAGTCGTGGAAGCCCAGCGGCACTGGCTCCAGCAGATTCTTACCGATAGAGCGCTGCCACAGCATCTGTGGTGGCGACGACTGACGAGACGAGCACATGGGCCACTGGGCGATCGGGCACGGCTGACTGTGGAGCGAGCGTCCGTTTGCATCTTCGAGCACTTGCCCGATCCGAATGCTCCCAGCTCGCAGACAGCCACAACTTCCGTTGGTGAGTTCCGAACTGGTGATCGGCTTTCGCTCGCGGTCCAAGTGCCACTCCCCGGTCAGCTTGCGATCGTCCATGCCACCGGCGAGTCCCAACACGCCACCCTGGACATCGTCCTGCCCGAGACCGTCAGCGAAGCGGTGGTCCGCCGACATCTCGAGGTCGTCGAGCTTCATGGTGAACTGGCCGCGCACAAGCTGGCCGATGGACAGTGGGCCGAGCAGGCACTGATCGTGGTTTGGGTACCGGAGGTGACGCCGCCATCGTGGATCGTCGATATGCGGCTGCGCCACGGCGTCCCACCAGCGTCCCGCGTCTGGCGCTATCTGTATCGCGTAAGCGAATAGTTTTCGTCGCTGTTTGTGCTTTTTCCGAGCAGTGAGCGGCTTCGAAATTTTACGCAGGCTCGGACTGATGGTACTTGATGAAGTCTGCTTCCCATGATGCGCAGTCGTCGCCAGCCCATCCGCTTAAGCCTTGGTATTGGGAACCGCCCGCGCTCCAAGGCCCGAGGTGCCCGCTCTCCGCAGATCTTCGGGTCGGTCGGGATGCGAAGCGAGCGACGCTCGGGGCAGAAGCTGTGGCAGAAGCTGCGCGCACCCCTTCAGATCCTCGGCGCGCTGGCGGTGCTGCTGGTGATAAACCTTTATGTACTGTATTACCGTCATGGCACGTCGCTGCCGGCCCTACTCAAGCAGGCCGAAACCGGACGAGCGCTGAGTGCTCGACTCAGCGGTCCCGTCGGAACTCCCCCGCAGCCGAATCGTCCGGTGCGAAAGCCCAAGCTGCTGCCACCGCTTAGCGACTACCCACGCATCGTCGAGCAGCCGCTTCATGCGAGTGATTCGCTGTCGGACGTGCTGACCAAAGTCGCGGTGCCGGCCCGCCAAAAGAGCGAGCTAGAGACAGCGCTGCAAGGCGTCCTCGATCCCGGTGGACTCGGTCCGGGTCAGTCGCTGACCTTTTATTACGACCATGAGGATCGGCTGCAATCGGTCGATTATCGACTGACCGATTCGCTGGCCTATCACCTCGAGCGAGTGCAGACAGGCAGCGCGGATCGCTTCGTACCGGTCAAACAGACCCAACCCCTCGCAGTGACGACCCAGCGCATCGAGATCAAACTCGATGGGAAAAATGACCTGCTGGCGGCAGTTCAGCGGGCCTCGGAAACGCCATCGCTGGCGGCGCGGATCTATGAGGTCTTTGCCTGCGAACTGAACCTTTACAACGACGCTCAGACGGGCGATCGCATCCGCATTCTCATCGAGAAACAGTACTTGGGTGAGCGATTCTATCGCTACGGTCGACTGCTCGCCGTCGAATACGTGCCCACACCGAGTGGCACGCGCACACGTCGGCTGCGCGCCTTTTTGCGCAGCGAGGGCAGCCCATCGAACGCTGGGGCCGCGCCAGGAGCCAGTCAGCTCTACTACACCGACAGCGGTGACAGTCTCACCCGCAGCCTGTGCAAAGCACCGATCTTGTGGAGCCGCAGCAGCCAGCCAGCTCAGTCGAGCCAGCCAGTGCTACAAGGCGAGCGCGGTCGGTACTTCCTCGAGTATCAGACCCCAGCCCAGGTGCCGGTGGTCGCGCTTGGCGCTGGCAAGATCAAGCTCGGACCGAGTCGAGCCGGAAAACCGCAGACGGTCTTCATCGGCCACAGCGGCGGCATCGAGACCAGCTACGGTCCTCTCGGTCGGCTTGCGCGCGGGCTCACGGACGGACAGTCTGTGAAACAGCGCCAGGTGATTGGCTACGTCGCCACGCCATCGGGCCGCGAGACGCCGCACCTCCGATTGCAGGTTCGGGTGGCTGGGCGGATCGTCGATCCGACCAAGCTCAAAGCCAGCCGTGAGCCCGGAATTCCCGACGGTGAGCGCGCTGCGTTCATTGCCAAAAGCAATGAATGGGCCGAAAAGCTAGCACGCACCGACGAGCCAGTTATCGCGAGCCACGGCGTGGTAGGTGAGTCGCGGTAAACAGTAGCGACAGCCTCGGCTCCTTGCGAAACAGGTAGGCACCGCCGAGACGAGCCTCGGCCATCAGCTCTTGCAACACGGTGGCGGCTCGGTTGCGCAGCTCTTCGGCCTCGCGATCGGCTTCGGTCTTCGTGGCGGTCGACTCAGTCTTGGCGGTCAGTTTGCGAGCCAAATCACGCGCCTTGTACGCGGTGTCGACGCCGATTCCCAACCGCGATAGCTGCGCCGGATAGCTCTCAGCGACGAGTGCCAGGTCCAGCAGATCGCGCGCCAGGTCCGTAAGCCCCTCTCCTTCGGCTATCGCGTCGAGAGACTCCAGCACCTTGCGATCTTTGCGCAGCACCAGCCGCGCTGCGAGCAGCAGTTGATTCCGCAGGTCGAAGGCTTGCACGAACAGCTTCTGCTCGGCCTGGGTGCTGTGCTTGCCACGGTGGGAATCTAGTTTCGCCTGCGCCTCGTGAAGAGCCTGCGCATACAGGTGCAGTCCGTCGAGCATCGCGTCCGAAAAGCCAATCTTGGCCAGCTTATCGGCATATCGCCGCGCCACCCCAAACAGGGCGAGCGCCTCGCTGATCAACTGCGGAACCGGCTGCTGCGGCGGGACAACATGCTCGGCCGGAACCCGTGACAACATCACCGACACTCGAGCCAGCACGCCCGCTCCTGGAGAAAGCTCCGGCGCGGCGTCAAGTGCGTGGCTTTCAGCCAACTTGGTCGCTTTTTCAACCTTCGGCTTGGTCGCTTTTTCGACCTTCGGCTTGGTCGCTTTTTCGACCTTCGGCTTGGTCGCCTTTTCGACCTTCGGCTTGGTCGCTTTTTCGACCTTCGGCTTGGTCGCCTTTTCGACCTTCGGCTTGGTCGCTTTTTCGACCTTCGGCTTGGTCGCCTTTTCGA